>JAWXAW010000080.1:0-16149 GCA_034439675.1 Saprospiraceae bacterium
GTGCTTCGGCGACAACTGTTTCAGGTGCTTCGGCGACAACTGTTTCAGGTGCTTCGGTGGCAACTGTTTCAGGTGCTTCGGCGACAACTGTTTCAGGTGCTTCGGTGGCAACTGTTTCAGGTGCTTCGGTGGCAACTGTTTTAGGAGCTTCAACAATATCAGCATCAGCTGCAGTTTCTGCTGCAGCTTGTTCAGCCAGGTCAACACTCAGTAATTCATCTTCAACCGGCGTTTCCACCTTTTTCTTAACCACCTTTTTAACTGATCCTGAGATCTGAGCAGATCGTTCTTTGCGTTCGTCTGCTGCAGCTTTCACACGCTCCTGGATTCTGGCTTCTTTAGCATCAACCCAAGCTCTGAACTTGATTTCTGCATCTTCCGGGCTCATAGCGCCTTTGCTTACTCCACGCTGAAGGTGTTTGTAATAGAGAACCCCTTTGAAGCGTAAGATAGCACGAACGGTCTCAGTAGGCTGAGCGCCGTTGGTCATCCATTCATAGGCTTTCATACGATCGATGTCAATCGTAGCGGGTCTGGTCATCGGGTTGTATACCCCGATCCGTTCAATAAAACTACCATCTCTGGGAGCCCTTGCATCAGCTATAACTATATGATACAGAGGGGATTGTTTGCGTCCATGACGCTGAAGTCTAATTCTTACTGACATTTGTTAATGTTAAAATTTAATGGTTAATATACCTTGCCGGCTACCTTCACGAGTGAACCACCGGTTTTTAACGGACGGCAAAGATACATGGAAGTTCCTGATTTACCCACTAAGTGGGGGATTCGTGTTCTTTTTTTCCGGAAAAATAGAACCAATGCTTCGACTTCCAAACTCGCTTCCTAGTCCGCCCGCTCAGCAACTCACTTGTGGACAAAAAAATTCGCCAATTCGTAATTACATGCTCCTGGTCTATGGTTTGCTTTATTTGCCTAATCGATTTTCAAGGTCCTATTTCTAACCTAATATTATTACCTGTGGAGTTTTGGCTTGCAATGAAATAGGCATTTTAGCACCTCAGACAATTTTTGACCACATGAACTACCCTATTCGAATGGAGTTCTTTCAAATCCGATCAGCTAATTGCGTATCGTAGTTATTCATGCTGCTATGCTTAAAATTCGAATCTGAATTTGAGGTTTATCCTTCGTGAGGTGAGGTAATTAGGAATAGCGTATTGCTGAAGGAAAATGGTCTTGACCCAAGTGCGGCTGGCCTCATTGCGGACCTGCAGGAGATTAAATATCTCGATACTCAGCCAGCTGTCACGTGTCATCTTGAAAAAGCTCTTTGGGCGGGTCTGTTCCCAAAGACGGCTCCATAGCCTGAATGAAAATCCGATGTCGACACGGTGATAGGGTTTATAACGGTATGGATTGCGGTAGACGACATTATTACCCTTGATACCAAAGGGAAGTCCGGTACCTACTGACAAATTGAGATGGACACGGAAGTTGTCATTATTAGGCAGGTAATCCTGGAAGAAAACATTGAGGTTCATAAACTGGTCTGTTGGTCTTGGCACATCACTGACAGGCACCCCTTCTGCCTCGCCTACTTCGCGTTTCAGGTGCTGGATGCCATCCAATTGCTCACGGGCTCTTAGAAAGGAGAGGTTAATCCAGGATTCAGCACCCGGCACCAGCTCACCGTTGATCCGGAAATCGATTCCCGCGAGGTATCCTGACGCATTATTAACACCAGCATACCGGATGCGCACATTGTCAATCTCATACGAGACCAAGTCCCACAGTGATTTGTAATAAGCTTCTATGATCAGCTTATACTTAGGCCCGAGTGTTCCGGCAGGTCCGAATCCTGCCGTGTATCCGCCAAGCACCTGGAAAGACTTCTGGGCAAGCACTCCTTTGTTGATCACGCCATCAAGCATACGGAGCTCCTTATAAAATGGTGGTTGGTAATACCAGCCTGCGGCAAACTTATAGCCTTTATAAGCCACTGGTGTATACGTAAATTGAACCCGGGGACTCAGAAAAAACTCATCATTAACATCAGAATACTGGCCCCTTACACCACCTGTAATCCTGATCTCCTTTCCGCCGCCATATTGTCTGGTATACGTATTCTGAACATATCCTGAATACAAGAACGTAGCGAGATCTCTGTCTGAATTCAAAACATACAACAAGTCAAGTTCTTGTGGCTCGTATGGTAAAGAAAAACCTGCAGAGTCTAGTCGCTCCCATTCGTGGATATGGTCAGTGATATCCTGATAAGTTACTCTTAAACCCGCTTGTATAAAATTTGATTTTTCAGGGCTTCGCTGCAATTCAATTCCGCCTTTGACTTCTGCATTGAGGATATTGGCCTGGAGGACATTTCTGCTATAGATGTGTTGTATGCCAGTGCCCAGCAGTGCAACTTCCTCCCCGGCGCCAGGATCATTAAGATTTGTTTCAATCTGGCTCAGACGATATTGTCCGATGATATCAAGATTTTCCTTTTCGAGGCTCTTATAACCTGAAAAAAGAAACTTCAGAAACAGGGGGTTCTTCTTTCTGTCGGGCACATAAGACAGGGCGAGGCCTGTCATCCCATTCAGGAAAAGATCACTTTCTGCACCTTCAAAATCTGTGGACAATTTCAGTGCAAAACTGATGAGTCCTGTGGCTGTTTCACTACTGACCGGAATAAAGTCATATTTGCTTTTATTGATATTGGCCAGCAGCCCGAGTTGCCAATCCCTTGTCAGATCAAGGGTCGTATAGATCTGGTAATCGGTGAAGGATGGATTGTATTCCCCCTGCACATCCAGAGAGCCTAATAAGTATGCAGAGGTCTTGTACCTCACACCGACAAGATAGCGCCAACGCTTATAGCTATCCTTACCAAGCGGCATACTCCCTTCAAGATGTCCTGATGCCCCAAGCAGGCTGACCATCAGTGAACCTCTTAGACTATCGGGAAGTTTATACCGCACATCAAGAACTGAAGACATTCTGTCGCCATACTTTGCTTCAAATCCACCGGAGGAAAAACTAAGGTCCCGCATCAGGTCCGGATTTGGAAGGCTCAATCCTTCCTGGTTTCCACTTCTAACTAACAGGGGTCTGTAGATTTCAAAATCATTGACATAGACGAGGTTTTCATCATAGTTACCTCCGCGCACATTGTATTGTGAGGTGAGTTCGCCTCCTGTCCCGCTTGTTGTTCCCAGCGCAATGTAGGGTAATAATGATTCGAGATTGCCGGTTGTGCTAGGAATGAGTTTCATTCCCTCAACATTCTCTCTGATCATTCCTGCATCGTCAATTTTTTGTCCGGTGACGACCACTTCCATATCTGACTTTAGCGGTTTGAGAATTAAATTGAGTTCATAGCGGGAACCGGCAGGCTGAGATGAAATCTCATAGTCCAGATGTTCATACCCGGTGCGCCTGAATTGAAGGCTAAAATTCTGACCGGCAGGTATTGCAATCTCATACATGCCATTGACATCTGTATTGGCAACAACAGAAAATTTCTGTGACAGTACGCTGACCAATTCAACAGGTTGGTTATCCTGTTGATCCTTTATGCTCCCGAAAATGGTAAAAACCTGCTGGCTGTGCACATCACACAGCATCAACATGCCCGCGACAAACGGGATCATCTTTACTAACTTCCAGAATAGGGTCAAGCGGGAATGCTTTTAAAACCTTCTTGTCCAATCGCTTTCAGGTTATGGATTGCTGCATTAGGGTCTTCTGCGGATAGAACAGCATTACCTGACACCAGGACATTGGCACCTGCCTGCAATACGCGCTCTGCATTATGTTGGCCGATACCTCCATCCACTTCGATATATGGGAACAGGTTTCTTTCAGTTGCCATCTGTCTGAGCTGTGCAATTTTAGGAATCGACTGATAAATGAATTTCTGTCCGCCAAAGCCAGGATTGACTGACATGACTAAAACGAGATCTACATCACCGAGAACATCTGCCAGTTGGGTAACCGGAGTATGGGGATTAATGGCTACACCGGCCAGGGCCCCGGTCTCTTTGATCTGATGGATGACACGATGCAAGTGCTTGCATGCTTCAAAGTGGACGGTGATCACATGTGCCCCTAATGCCCTGAAGCGCTCAATATAGCGCTCCGGAGATTCGATCATGAGGTGGACGTCAAGGGGTTTGGTTGCCCTGCGTTGCAGTGCTTCCATCACTGGAAAGCCAAAGCTGATATTGGGCACAAACATGCCGTCCATGACATCGACATGAAACCAATCGGCCTCACTTTCATTGATCAGGTCGATGGTGCTGTTGAGGTCGCCAAAGTCAGCGGAAAGGATAGATGGGGCAATGAGATGGGGGATCCGTTTCATAATTTTCTAACGATTTAGGGCTCCATTATCTTATAAATGGAGAATGCGGGACAAAAGTAAGAATTCGAGGTGAAGGAGGAGGCGGAGGCGATGGCGAAGGAAAATGGGTTTATAAGTTTATAAGTTGATACGTTGATTAGTTTATAAGTTGATAGGATGACTGTTTTGTCCCTAAATCCATTGAAGGGGATTTGCTTGTTTTGCCCCAAAATCCCCTGAAGGGGACTTTTGCTTTCAGGGATGTCCATGGCCTCTGCCCTCTGCCCTTCGCTTTTTAACCCTAGATGCCTTGAAGGGGACTTGCTTGTTTTACCCCAAAATCCCCTGAAGGGAACTTGCTTGTTTTGCCCCTTGATCTCTTGAAGGGGACTTGAATACTATCTAGAGAGAGCATAATGAAAAATGGATAGTAGCGGTTACTCCTGATTCAATGACCATAATTTCTGTTATTTTTGAGCGAATCAGCATTATGGCAGAAAAACGAAAAAAGAGTATCGAAAAGGCGAAGGTCAGGACCCGCAAACCTGAAATTTCAGTGATGAATTCTTCGTCCATTTGGAAATTTCTGGTCCCTGTTGTGGCCATAACCCTTGTGCTGTTTATTCCCTCACTTCAGAATGGGTTTACGAATTGGGATGATGTATTGTATGTCACCAGCAATCCATTGCTCAAGTCGCTGAATGCAGATGGTCTGAAAGCTATATTTTCAACCCCGGTGGTATCCAATTATCATCCGTTGACGATTCTCAGTCTCGCTATTAATTATCAGTTTGCGGAACTCAACCCGATGTCCTATCACCTGACAAGTGTTTTGCTGCACGTGATCAATACAGGTCTGGTGTTCTGGTTTATCTGGTTAATATCTTCCGGCCATAAATGGGTAAGTGCTTTTGTGGCATTACTGTTCGGCATCCATCCTATGCATGTGGAATCAGTCGCCTGGATTTCTGAACGAAAAGACCTGTTGTATACACTCTTTTATGTTGCTGCAATGATTGCTTATGTAAAGTATGTGCAGATCAGACAAACAAAATATCTGATATACGCAACCGCTCTTGGGGCCATATCACTTCTCTGCAAACCTGCGGCAATAGTTTTGCCCTTATCGCTTCTTGCGATTGATTACTACCTCAAGAGAAATTGGAACTGGTCCTGGGTCATTGAAAAAATACCCATGTTCATTTTATCCGGCATCCTGGCGTATGCTACACTCGCCATTCAGGTTAAAAGAGCTGTGGCTTCAGTTGAACTCTATAGTATTCTCGACCGTATTTGCTTTGCAGGTTATGGATTAATATGGTATCTGATAAAGCTTGTTGTTCCTTACCCGCTATCAGCTTTGCATCCATTTCCTACCGACTTAAATGCCTTCTACTATACAGCAACTGCTGCATCCATGGCAGGGATTGGTTTTTTGTTGCTAAAAGTTCGCAATCGAAATTACCTGTTTGGTTTTGGCTTTTACATCATCAACCTCATCCTGGTATTACAAATTATTTCGGTTGGAAATGCAGTAGTGGCCGAGAGGTATACGTATGTTCCATACATTGGCATTTTCTTCCTAATCGCTATGGAGGTTTCAGGAGCATTGAAAAGTAACTTGTCAAAATTCAAATGGGTCATACTTGCAGTGGCAGGAATATGGATTGCAGTCCTCGCTTACCTCACGTGGAATAGGATTCCGGTTTGGAACAACAGTCAGGCATTATGGGAAAATGTGCTGGAGCAATATCCTGAAAGCCCTCGCGCCTGGACTAATAAAGGACTAGATCTCTATGATAAGCAGCAGTGGCCAGAGGTGATCGCACATTTGTCAAAGGCTCTGGAAACGGATCCAAACTATGCCGACGCATTGGAATGGAGATCCCGTGCTTATCTTGAAAACAAGGAAAAAGAAAATGCATTGGGAGATGCTGAAAAATTTCAACAGCTATTTCCACAAAAAGAAGCTGCTATTTTTGTCCTTGCGAGGGCACAGGATGCCAACGGACAATTTGAATCCGCGATCGCCCTGTACAATCAGCTCATCAGCAGGTATCCGGAAAAGACAGAATACATCAACAACCGTGGTGTTATCTATTTTAACAAAATGAGGAAATATGATGAGGCAAAAGCAGACTTCGAACAAGCGATCCGTATGAACCCAAACAATGGACCATATTATCTGAACCTTTCGAGGTGCTACTTTATGCTCAATGACCTCCCCGGAGCGCAAAAGTATGCTTTAAAAGCTACAGAACTGGGAGCTGAAATCGACCCATCCTTTAAACAAATGATCGGGATACAATAACCAAAGAAAATGTGATCATGCATAAAAATGAAAAAATATCCCTTGTGGTACTTGCCGCTGGTATGGGAAGTCGCTATGGTGGATTAAAACAAATGGACTCCTTCGGCCCGAATGGTGAAACGATCATTGACTATAGCCTTTATGACGCGCATCGTGCAGGTTTTAATCAGGTGGTTTTTATCATCCGTGAATACTTTGCTGATAAGTTTAAAGAAGTCTTTGATCCAAAACTAAAAGGATTGATGGCCGTTGATTATGTCTATCAGGAACTACCTAATCTTCCCGTTCCATATCCATATCCCGCTGAGCGTGATAAACCATGGGGCACCGGTCATGCTGTGTGGGTGGCAAACTCCGTTGTCAAGGGGCCATTTGCAGTAATCAATGCTGATGATTACTACGGCCCTGAAGCTTATGTCACCCTCTATGAATTTCTCACGACCGAAAGAGCGCAAGAAGAATATAGTGTAGTCGGGTATAAACTTGCAAATACACTATCAGCGCACGGGACAGTCAATCGTGGTGTTTGCAAAAAGGATTCAGATGGATATCTCGTCAGTATAGAAGAATGCAAACAAATAGGCCGCAATGCGGATGGCGTGATTTCGTATCCTGCTGAAGACGGTTCCAACAACGTATTGACTCCGGATACACCCGTATCCATGAACATGTGGGGATTTTATCCATCCTATTTCCATTTTTTCGAGGAGGACTTTGATGTCTTCTTTAAAACATCCGGACAGGAACTCAAATCTGAATATTACATCCCATCGCTTATTGACAGCCTGATTCGATCCGGCGACAGACGCACGCAGGTATTGGAATGTGATGCTGAATGGTTTGGAGTGACATACAGAGAGGATAAGGAGTTTGTTAGTGAACGACTTGCCAATTTACTCGATGAGGGCGTATATCCTTATCATTTGTGGAAGGAGGACAAGTGAAAAATGAAAAGTGAAAAGTGAAAAGCGGTATGCTGCGCGAAGTCGAAGCATGAAAAGTTAGTTGGAATTTAAAGAACCTGTAGACCTATTTATCATGAGAAACCTAGTCGTAATTGTAATATTGGGGTTGTTTGTTTTGCCGGTATTGGGGCAGGACATAACAGGGCAATGGAATGGAATATTAAAAGTTCCAGGAGTGCAATTGAGATTGGTTTTTCATGTTGAAAAAACGGATTTAGGGTATGCCTCTACGATGGATAGTCCTGACCAGGGAGCAAACGGCATGCCGGTAGAAACGACGACCTTTGAAGATGCGACCATTCGCTTTGTATTACCCGCACCAAAGATTGAATATGAGGGTGTTTTGGGGAGTGATGGTGTGATCACAGGTAATTTTAAGCAAGCCGGTCAATCATTTTCGATGAACCTGACACGTGAGCTTGTTGAAAAAGAAAAAGTCAAAAGGCCACAGGAACCAACAACACCCTATCCGTATTATGCAGAAGACATTATGTTTACGAATGAAAAAGCTGGTATTGATCTGGCAGGAACACTCACATTACCAACCAAAGATGGTGTGTATCCGGTGGTGATACTCATCAGTGGAAGCGGACCTCAGAACAGAGATGAAGAACTATTAGGACACAAACCATTTCTTATTTTGTCAGACTACCTGACCCGTAACGGAATAGCTGTGTTGCGTTTTGATGACAGGGGTACAGCTGAATCGAAAGGAGATTTTGCTACAGCTACATCTCTTGATTTCTCAACCGATGTAGAAGCAGGTGTCGCGTATTTAATGAGCAGAAAAGAAATTGATAAAAGGAAAATTGGTCTGATCGGGCATAGCGAAGGTGGGATCATTGCGCCAATGGTTGCTGCTAATTCCAAAGACATCGCGTATATCGTACTGCTGGCCGGAACTGGGATTCCGGGCGATCAATTGTTATTGTTACAGCAAGCGCTGATCAGTAAAGTCTATGGCGTGAGTGATGAAGATCTTGCAAAGGCACACGATTACAATAAAGGAGCATATGCAATCGTCACCACTTCATCCGGTATAGAACAACTTAAAACGGATTTAACTACTTATTACAATACTCGATTCAAGAACAATCCTGACTTTGTAGTGCCTGAAGGAATGACCGCTGATGAATTGATTCAATCTATGGTGGATCAGTTGGCAAACCCTTGGATGCAATTTTTTATCAAATACGATCCTTCCATTCTACTTGAAAAAGTTAAATGTCCTGTGATAGCCCTAAATGGTGAAAAAGATCTACAGGTACCTCCAAAAGAAAATCTAGGTGCGATTGAAAAAGCGCTTAAAAAAGGAGGAAATAAAAAAGTGACTATTCAGGAGCTACCTGGATTGAATCATCTATTTCAGGAGTGCACGACGGGATCACCGGAGGAATATGCGGTGATTATGCAGACGATGTCTCCAGATGCAATGTTGGTTGTGCTCAGTTGGATACAAACACAAGCGAAGTGAGTGGGGAATGGGGAAGTCAGTAGTCAACAGTAAGCAGTCAACAGTCAACAGTAAGCAGTGAATGGGGGAGTTGGCTAGAAAGGTAGACAAAGTATGAGCAGTGAGAGAGGTGATGGGCTGATGGGCTTATTTGCTGATGGGCTGATGAGTTTATATGCTTATGGGCTTATGGGCTTATGGGCTTATGAGTTTATGGGCTTATGAGTTTATGGGTTTATGAGTTTATGAGTTAATAGTGTGAAAGGGATGTGAGGGGGCTCTGGCAGAAAAAGCATTTCATAAATATGACTAAGGACTTAGTTATTGAGTGTTAAATTAAATTTGAAAAGCTGTGCTAAAACAAGGCTGTTTAAATATTCTTTTTTTCTGGTTGCAATACCATTGCATAGCCAAAAACTGACGGTTAAAGAGAAAGATGGGCTCTATAGTTTCTTTGAAAAGAAAAAAATGGTTATTGATTTTCAATATGATACTATTAGTGAATTTTCAAATGGCTGGTATGGTGTTGGAAAGCAAGGTAGGTGGGGATTAGTTTCTGCAGATGGAAAAGAAACTATCCCCTGCAAATATGACAGTTACCGCTCCTGTGAAAATAAACTAATAATAGCTTCATACGAAGGGCTGGAGGGGGTGATAGACAGAGTTGATGGGATCGTCATTGATTTTTTATTTGATCAAATTGACCACGTAAAAGACACTCAGGCCCTGGTCAAATACAAAGGCGCATGGTGTATTTATCACAATGGATTATTAGATTACGAAGAAGTCAAATTTATCTTCTACAGCCCGGAGAAAACAGCGCAGTTTCCAGGATGTAAGCAGACTTCGCTCCCTTGGCTCGAATTTCAGCAATGTTCCGAAGAGAAATTGTATAAATATTTTTCTGAAAATATCCCCTATCCTATTGAGGCCAGGAGAAAAGGTATAGAAGGCCAGGTGTTTTTCATGTTTATAGTTACACAACGAGGTGAAATTCAAAATCCTTTTATCTTGCGTGACCTTGAGGGCGGATGTAATGAAGAATTATTGCGTATTATAAATGGTATGCCCGCATGAATACCGGCCACTCAAGACGGAAGGATAGTTACTTCGCGATATATTATGCTTGTCAAGTTTGATTTGAGAGGATGATTTTTCCCGATAGTTTCGGGATTCAAACCAAGTAAAAATTTTACGCGTCAGTTGACTTCGCTAAAAAATGCTACGTCAACCAATTGGAGACGCGAGAGATATTGCATTCAAGTCTGAAGACTTGAACGAGCGATGAGTTTTTTTAAAAACTACTCTGCTCAGCATATCACATATCACTTTTCAGTATACACTTTTCGCTTTTCACTCAACTACTTTCCTCTTCTTTCCGCTTATTGATTTCATCGCGGATCTTGGCGGCTTTTTCATAATCTTCCTCGCCGATGACTTTTTCGAGCATGGCGATGAGATCATCGAGTGAATATTCGGAATATCCGCGTCGGCGGCGTTTAGGCTTTACTTCTTCCTTCACTTCTTCAGACTCACCTGGAAGTGATTCTTCGATGCGTACACCGGCGGCATCAAGGATAAAATCGTAGGTAAAAATCGGGCATCCATACCTGACGGCCATAGCTATAGCGTCTGAAGTCCTGGAATCGATTTCAAATTCGCGTCCGTGCTGCATACATACGATGCGTGCATGGAATACGCCTTCTACCAGATTATTGATCAGGATTTCCGTGACTTCTATTTCAAAAGTGTCGAGTGTATTTTTCAGCAGGTCATGTGTCAGTGGGCGTGAAGGCACCATACCTTCCATCGCCACGGCAATGGCCTGGGCTTCAAAGCCTCCAATGACTATCGGCAGCCTCCTGTTGCCATCCACTTCGCCCATGACCACAGCATAATTGCTGGACTGGGTGACGCTATGGGTCAGGGTAACTATATAGAGTTCAATCTTTTCCACGTAATCTGGCTACAATGTCGAAATATATGTAAAAATGGTGATTGACCCTTTAATGTTCTACCCAGGTTCACCTTATGCTTCCATTAACCGTTTAGTGACTTGCTGACTTAAATTTCTTAATGGCTTCCGTCAGTCTGGGGACCACTTCAAACAGATCGCCAACTACTCCATAATCGGCGGCTTTATAGAAAGGCGCCTCAGGATCTTTATTGATGACGACGATCACTTTTGAACTGTTGACCCCGGCCAGGTGCTGAATGGCTCCTGAAATACCTATCGCTATATACAGATTAGGTCGAATAGCAATACCAGTCTGTCCTACGTGCTCATGATGAGGCCTCCAGCCACTGTCTGCCACTGGTCTCGAACAAGCAGTGGTAGCACCCAATACAGCGGCAAGGTCTTCGACGATCCCCCAGTTGGATGGATCTTTCATACCACGTCCTGCAGAAACAACCATTTCGGCCTCTGGCAATGGTACGATTCCGACAGATCTGTTCACACTTAACACTTTTGTTCTTGCTTCAGGCACATCAACCATTAGCGATGTCACTGGAACTTCACTTCCTTCTGCAACCGGCTTCAGCGTATTACTTGCAATGGACAGGACCGCATTGGTGCTGTCAATTCTGCAGGAAGCAAATGCTTTTCCGGAAAACAACGCTCGCTCAACATATAGCTTGCCTTCTTTCCACTCCGGTAGTTTATTCACTCCGCTGAGTACACCCGCTTTCAGTTTAACAGCCACAAGGCCGCTCAGGCTCTTTCCATTTGAGCTATCCGGGAGTATGATAACATTTGCCTGCTTATCTGCAGCTACTTTTGAAATCACCTCCGCATAGGTCTGGCTGTCAAATGAGGCAAGCTTAGCATCATTGACCTGCCATACTTCTTTTGCACCATAAGAACCCAATTTACCACCATCAGCCACTTGCCCCAGCACCAATGCTACACAGGTAGTTCCTTGTGTGGCAGCTAATCTGGAACCATAATACACAGATTCCAGCGCTGACCTTTTAATCTTTCCATCCTGCGTTTCCGCATATACCAATATCATAAGGATCGGATTTTATTTTTTTTTATAATCTCTATATCACTTTGGCTTCTTCGTGCAGGAGCCTGACCAGTTCATCCATATTCGCGGGATCCACCATTTTAACTGCCGTCTTGGCCGGAGGCACCCTGAATTCAATATGTTTTGCCAGACTTTCAGCAGCCACAGGCGCAACAACCTGCAAAGGTTTTGTCTTAGCAGACATAATGCCCCTCATATTTGGGATACGCTGTTCTGCCATACCTTTTGAAGCACTGACGACAAAAGGAACTGCTACTTCTATCTCTTCTGTACCTCCCTCTATATCACGGGTAACAATTGCTTTATCTCCGTTGAAAACCATTTTACTGGCATGGGAAATAAAAGGCAGGTTTAGCAAACCTGCAACCATTCCGGCTACCAAAGCGCCGTTATAGTCAATAGTCTCCTTGCCTGTAAAAATGATATCATAGCCTGCAGTAGCTGCATGCGCGGCGATCTGTTGAGCAACGTTGTAGGCTGAATCAGGCTCCATGTCAATGCGAATCGCATCATCAGAACCTATGGCCAGCGCTTTTCGGATAGTCACCTCATTGGCCAAAGGACCGCAATGAATCACGGTCACGCTTCCACCCTTCTCTTCCTTTAGTTCGAGGGCCCTGACCAGGGCATACCATTCGTCATAAGGATTCATGATAAAATTGACCCCTGTGGGATCAAAAGCCGTGCCCCCATCCTTAAAGGCAATCCGGGCTGTGGTCTCCGGGGTCTGGCTGATAGCTACCAATAGCTTCATACAAGGTTCTGATTTTCTGTTGTGGTGGCAAAGGTATCTAAAATTGGCTTTTTCCCATTTGAAACCGCGAAGGGTCTAAAACGTTTATAGGCGTTACATTTGTCGGACATGAGCAGAATAACAGAACTTGAAGCCCTCCTGGATGAACGCCCCGATGATCCATTTCTGATCTATGCCCTAGCGAGGGAATATGAACAAGGGGCAGGAACCATGCAGGCTTTACTCATGTATGAACACCTGGTGACTAACCACCCTGCCTATATCGCCACCTACTATCATTATGCCAAATTATTGCAGGGCGCAGGCAACCTAAATGAGGCACTAAAACTACTTCATACAGGGATCGAGCGCAGCCTGGAAGCTAAAGACATGCATGCCGCCTCCGAAATGAAAGGGTTGCTGATGAGTTGGGGAGGGGATGAAGATGAATGACTCATTAGGAGACAGGGATTAGGAAATAGGAGGCAGCAGGTTGTAGTGCAGCTAATATTCCGAAAACGGGTGCTACTTATTTGGCCCCATCGAAATTGCTTTCATGCAATTTTTGTTCTCTGAGAGCTGCTCTTTAAGCCCCTTCAAAATTGCTTTCATGCAATTTCTCCCCCCTGTGTGCTTCGCAACCCCGGGGCAAGAGAATCTACTTACCCCGGGGTTTTCGGAATGATGTTTTTCGAAGAAAAACGAAATGGAGAAACATAGGGGTGAGAAATTAACAAATCGCAGATTTGAAATTTCGATGGGGCAAATAGAGAGGAGATAAAGACTCAGGGCCCCGGAATTTCACCTCTGAATACTTCGACGGCAGGGCCGGTAAGGTGGACTTTTGTGAAATCCTGTTTTCCGTCTCGGTGGAAATCGACGCGAAGATCCCCGCCTTTGGCATGGACCGTCCAGGAAGAGAGGTCATTATGGCCCGAGGCATAAGCTGAAGCAATTGCTGCAGCGACAACTCCGGTCCCGCATGCAAATGTTTCATCTTCCACGCCGCGCTCATAGGTTCTGATACTGATTTCGCCCGAGCCATTATGCTCCACAAAATTTACATTGATGCCTTCCTTTTGAAACGAAGGGCTGTTTCTGATGGCCCTGCCCTCAGCAAAGACATCCAAATCCGCTATTTGGTCCCTAAAAGTGATATAATGTGGTGATCCTGTGTTGAGGATGAGGGCATCTTCGCCGGTCAACAGGACCTGGTGTACATCCGTCATCGAAATCTTAACCATACCATCCGGAAGCACTGTTCCTTCGTGCCATCCATCCGTGCCGAGAAAACGACAATTTCCCATGTGGACATCAAGTGCAGCTGCAAATGCCACGATACATCTTCCTCCGTTTCCACAAAAGGTACTGGTGCGACCGTCAGCATTATAATATTTCATAAAAAAGTCTGCTCCTTCAGTTCCTTTCTGCAACAGGATCAAACCATCTGCACCGATTCCAAACCTTCGGTGACAAACATTGGCTACCCATGCGCCGGTCATCCTTCTATCCCAAATGCCATCACGGTCATCAATCATGATAAAATCATTGCCTGCACCGTGGTACTTTACAAAAGAGATATTATCCATAAGGTCTTGATTTTCGGATGCTTACTATCAGGTTGCAAAGCTAAGGGTATCTAAGTTACCCACCCCGCCAGTTTATGCATCAAAATGATTCTGCCTGATTGCATCGCTAGGCTCGAGGAAGGATTGCTGACAGTGCTTAAAGGGTCAAAAATGTTAGGATAACTTTAAGATGAAAACTATCATGTACTTACAATGTTTAACAACGTTAGTAAGTTTTCAAGTATATTTCCTTTAATAAATCATGCACCACATGAAAAAGTATACACCTTTTGTCGTCACCGGTTTGTTGAGTACCAGTCTCGCGCTTGGTCTATTCACATTGATCAACAAATCCTATCTCACCGTTGAATCATCTGCTCAGCAGACCATCTTCACAAATTATGCGCCTGTAGGCCTGACGTCCTCATCGGCTGTGCCGGTTGGCAGCCCGGATCTCGTCAAAGCATCCAATCTATCCAAGCTTGCCGTAGTATACATCGAATCGAGATCTTCCATTACTGGAACTTACTTCGGCAGGCGCAGTCAGGAAGCAAGCACAGGTTCCGGCGTGATCATTTCCGAAAACGGGTATATTGCGACCAACCATCATGTGATCGAAGGTGGAGATGAAATCACTGTACTGATGGAAGACGGGCATGAATATGAAGCAAAGCTTATCGGCTCTGATCCCTCCACAGATCTCGCCTTGCTTAAAGTAGCCGCCAAAGGATTGCCACACCTCAAGTTTGGTGACAGCGATTCCCTGATGGTAGGCGAATGGGTACTGGCGATAGGAAATCCATTCAGGCTCTATTCCACCGTCACGGCTGGTATCGTAAGTGCAAAATCCCGAAACATCAACATCCTGGACGAAACCGGCATAGAATCATTCATTCAGACAGATGCCGCTGTCAACCCCGGAAACAGTGGAGGCGCATTAGTAGATACCCGTGGCCAGTTGATGGGAATCAATACGGCCATCATGACCTATAGCGGTCAATACGAAGGCTTTTCGTTCGCCATTCCATCGAACATTGTAAAAAAAGTACTTGAGGATATCCGTGAATTTGGATCCACTAAACGTGGCTGGTTGGGCGTAGTGATAAGGCCTGTGGATGCTTCGTCTGCAAAGGAATCAGGACTGAATGAAATCGCCGGTGTCATTATCGAAACTGTGAATGCTTCCAGTGCTGCGGAGGCTGCCGGACTTGAAGCGGGTGATGTCATCACCAGCATTGATGGGCAGCGCATAGTCACATCACCTGATTTTATTGGAAAAATCGGTCAACATCGTCCCGGTGATATCCTCCGCATCAAATATTTCAGGAATGGCAAAGAGAAAGAGACCAGTGTAAAACTCAGTGATTCGAGGACCAGTACCGTCGGAGATGCCAGTCCTTCATCCGGATCACCAGACGATATCCTCAACAATCTGGGGATGGATATTCGCGATCTCAGTTCCAGCGAACAAACACGTCTTCCCAAGGAAGGTGTATTGGTAGATGCCATCGAACCCGGCAGTAAAATCGCCAGGGCTAACATGGAAGAAAAATTTATCATCACACGTATCAACGGCGTGCCTGTAAAAAGCATTGCCGATTTCAAATCTGAATTGAAGCGAGCCGGAACAGCGCTCTATCTGCAGGGGTATTATGAGGAATACCCGGGTGATTTTGCATACAGTCTTGCTTTAAAATAGAACCTCATAAGCTAGCTTATGCGGATAATGCTTATAAGCTTATATGGTTATATGGTTATAAACTTATAAACCAATAAAC
>JAWXAW010000081.1:0-19515 GCA_034439675.1 Saprospiraceae bacterium
CAAGCACTCAAGCACACAAGCACTCAAGCACACAAGCACATAAGCACATAAGCACATAAGCTAATAAACGCATCAACCAATAAACACATCCACCATGATCCGCTTCGAATCCCTCTCCGCCCGCGAATGGCCCGATCCAAAAACAACAACACCGCATATCCTGCCTATTTACGCCACATCATCGTACGACTTTGAAGATATCGGGCAAGGCATCGACATCTTTTCAGGAAAGGAATCAGGGCATACTTACAGCCGGTATGGCAATCCTACAACAGAGGCAACCGCCGCTAAAATTGCAGCTTTAGAAACATATGGAAGCACAATGACCGCTTCCGCTGTCATGACCAATTCCGGAATGTCCGCCATACACGTACTGGTGGCAGGGCTGCTCAAGTCCGGTGATAAAATGCTCACACAACCAAACATCTATGGCGGCACCACTGAACTATTTCGACAGATGAGTAATAACTGGGGCATTGAAATGGTCTATGCAGATCTGCGCAATACAGATGAAGTAGATGCTTTGCTTAAGACTGATCTGACCATTAAACTAGTCTACCTCGAGACACCAGCAAATCCTACCTTGGCTTGCATTGACATAGAGGCGCTGGCACGTATCACATCCTTGCATAAACGCTGGTCTGCGATAGACAACACCTTCGCAACTCCTTATCTGCAGCAGCCTTTATTGCTGGGTGTAGACTTTGTGATCCACTCTACGACTAAATTCCTAAATGGGCATGGCAACAGTATCGCAGGCATTGTCATCGGCAAAGACACAGCGCTCTTTAAAGAAACGATCTGGAACACTATGAAACTGACCGGAGCTAATTGCAGTCCGTTTGAAGCATGGCTCGTTTATCAGGGAATGAAGACACTGCCTTTACGCATGGATAAGCATTCTTCAAATGCGCTATTGGTCGCCACTACCCTATCCAATCATCCAAAAGTATCGCTTGTCAATTATCCCGGACTCGAAACACATCCTGATCATGAAGTCGCTAAAAAACAAATGCGTGCCTATGGTGGTATGTTGAGTTTCGAGTTGACCGGTGGCCTTGATACTGCCATTACGACCATGAATAAACTCAGATTTTGTTCGCTAGCCCCAACCCTTGGTGATGTTGATACCCTGATCCTTCATCCTGCCTCATCATCACACCTCAAGGTCGATCCGGAGGTGAGAAGGAAAGCAGGTATTTCAGATGGCCTCATCCGTATCTCTGTGGGCATAGAAGATCCACAGGACATTCTTGATGATCTATTGCAAGCAATTGAATAGAATGCTCTTTCAGACTCCAGACTTGAGATGAAAGATTTAAGACTCATGATGTCGGGATCTGCGGCTCTACTTGCATCGCCCGTTTGTCTCACCGTCTTACATCTCTCACTGTCTCACATTTCTATGATTGCCAGATCTTTTACTTTGTCCTGATCTATACAGAAACGGATCATCGTCCTCACTTTTTGGAAACCTTCTCTTCCGGATGCACCTGGATTGATGTGCAACAGCTGAAGCTGCTTGTCATAAATAACTTTGAGGATATGCGAATGGCCACAAATGTATACGTCAGGCTTCTCCGCCAATAACCTCTTTTTTACATCAGCCGTATAATGCCCCGGATATCCACCGATGTGGGTCATGAAGATTTTCATTTTTTCCACTTTCCAGCTCAGATATTGTGGAACATCAATACGAATATCATGACCGTCAATATTACCATATACAACTCTAAGAGGCTTATTCAGTTTGCGAAGTTGATTGAGCAATGCCAGGCTACCAAGATCACCGGCATGCCATATCTCATCACAATCCGCTAAGACAGGGAGAAGGGCAGGGTCTAAAAAGCTATGCGTATCAGATAACAGGCCTATCCTCACCATTATTCTGGTATCTCGATGCAAACTTTTCCAAACTGGTCACCTTCCGCGAGGATAGCCAAAGCATCATTAACCTCGCTAAGTTGAAAAGTATGGCTTACAATAGGTTTGATCTTATAGGTATTTACAAAATCGACCATGTTGCTGAAATCATCAGGAGATCCCATTGTGGACCCCAGGATATCCAGTTGCTTCCAGAAAATGCGCTGCGGACTGAGTTCATTGATATTGCCTCTGGTACCCCCATACATCACCATTCGACCGCGAGGACTCATCATGGGTAGGATTTTAGAAAAATCATTTCCGCCTGCTCCGTCAATGATGAGATCAAATTTTCCTTTCAATTTATTGGCCAATTCCTGGTCCCAAGTATTCCGGGTATAATTAGCACCTCCAGAAGCTCCGTGCTGAACCGCCAGGTCAATTTTGTGATCCGAAGAACTTGTCACCCATATATCCATCCCTATAGCTAAACCAAAGAGCAGTGCCATCGAGGCTACACCTCCACCGATACCGGTGATGAGCATTTGTTCCCCTGCTTTTGCCTTGCCCCGGGTGAACATAGCCCTATAGGCCGTGACGCCACAAACGGGCAGAGCTGCAGCTTCAACCCATGAAAGATGATTGGGTTTATCATACAAATTGATAGTTGGCACTTTTACGATATCTGAAAAAGTGCCATGATCAGGCATCCCTAAAATTCTGAAGTCGGGTGAAAAGTAATCCGGATCACTACCCCAGTCAAGCCCTGGGTTGATGATCACCTCTCTCCCATTTACCTCACCAGCGCCATCACTCCCCGGGACCAAGGGGAATGACAATCCAGGATATTTTCCCTTTGTGATCCAGTAATCCCGCTTATTGAGGGCTGCAGCGCGCAGGCGTACAAATACCTCCCCTTCTGATGGGAAGGTAGGGGTGATCTCCGCAGGCTCAAGAGGCATATCAAGCCCCAATAATATCATTGAACTCATACCTGATGGTGTTTTCCTGATGGTCAGACAACGGACCTAAAGATATCGGTATCTTGAGAGAGTGGCCCATGCTACGCCACTTTTATATAGATTTGTATTCCATAAAAGAAATTCCTATGACCAAATTACTACTCTCCATCTGCCTGACCTTTAATCTGTTGTATTCAACACTGGGTGCGCAGGACTGTGAGATAACCGCCGTCACTGCAGTTGCCCTTCCGTGCCAGAGTAACAATTTTTCAGTTTCAGTAAATCTGATGGTGAATAATCCTTCTAGCCCGGGGTTCACACTCGCCGGCAATGGGGTTATCTATGGCACCTATCTCTACTCCGATCTACCGGTGGTTGTAGGTCCATTATTAGGTGATGATGAGTCTCTATACGAGTTTATAGCCTGGGATGTGGAGAATGCTGACTGCCAACAGTATACTACCATCGCCGCCGAGAATTGTGGTCCGATTTGTTCGTTTAGCAATTTCGAATTGGATTCTATATCCTGCGTTGGTAATCAGAGTGCACTTGTAGTCTTTGATTTTGATTACCAAAACCCTCCCGGACTCACGTTTGATCTGTTCAATGAAGATGGAGAGTTCATTAAAACCTACCTATATCAGAGTCTTCCTATAACCGAACCCTTCTTTATAGTCAATGGGGCTGCTCCTATTATACTTACCGTCTGTGATCACCTTGATAATAGCTGTTGTGAGACATTTGTACTTGATGCTATAGACTGCAATCCGAATAACTGTGAAATTTTCAGCGTTACGGTTGACCCTGAATGCACGGGTTCCAATTTCCTTGTCCATCTTGATTTTGAATATGACAATCCCGCTTCAGATAGCTTTAAAGTAACCGGCAATAATCTTTCATACGGTACATTCCCTTATGATTCACTTCCTATCACACTTGGACCGCTAAATGGCAACAGTAATATCAATTGGCAATTTCTGATTGAAGATAAAGGCAATCCAGCATGCAATGCTTTGGAGGTCTTAGGCATATATCATTGCCCACCACCTTGCGATGTGCTGGCCATGGAGGCATTAGCGCTAGAATGTTTTGGTAATGAGGCCTATGCCCTGGAGATTGGTATTGAAATCGAGGGAGAAGGTGATCTTGGTTTTGCAGTCTTTTCCGAAACCGGATATTATGGCAATTACATGTACAATCAGTTGCCGATCACAATACCTGCTTTTGAAGGTTCAGGGGATTTTGTAGATATCGTCTCCGTTTGTGATAACGAGAATCTCGGTTGTTGTTCCACTGCGCCGTTTGAAGCATTACTTTGTGCAGGATGCCTGATCTATAATCTGACAGCAACGCCATTGCCTTGCAATGCAGAGGATGAAATCTTTGTGCAAATAGATTTTGATCATCAAAACACCTCCACTGAAGGTTTTGAAATATCAGGTAATGGAAATAACTATGGCCAATTCTCGTATGAAGATCTTCCGGTACAGGTAGGACCATTCGTCGGAGATGGCAGCCAGTATTTTGAATTTATAGTGACGGACATCGTCAATTCTCTCTGCTTTGAAGCTGTAGAACTTGGATTTATCGATTGTGATACCATCTGTGAACTCACCAATCTGGTGGTTGAAACAGGCACTTGTACAGGCAACAACACGTATGTGTTACATGTTAATTTTGACTACCAGGGTGTTTCCGGTGTAGGCTTCGATCTTTTCGCTAATGGTGAATTGTATGGTTTCTACAGTTACGGACAACTCCCATTAACTATTGAAGAATTCCCATCCAATGGCACGGGTACTGATGTGATCATGGTATGTGAAAATGAAAGTCCTTTGTGTTGTGCGACCCTTTCCTTCGATGCACCAGACTGCGCATGCACTATATTTGATGCCACGGCAGAAAACCTGGGTTGCAACACCGACAGTACTTTTGGGATATCGCTTGAGTTTTTTTATGAAAATTTACCCGGCAACTCTGTTGATGTATTCTTGGACGGAGTGCTGATTGGCTTCTATAATATTGAAGATATCCCATTGATCCTTGACATACCTGAAGGTGACGGAAGTGCCGTCCTCACGGTATGTGCGAATGGCCTGAACAATTGTTGTGCCGACGTGGTCATCGAACTGATGCAATGTGTGACACCACAGTGTGGCATCTTTGATTTAATAGCCGAAACCGGCGATTGCAATTCAGACTCCACTTTCCTTCTGGATCTTGTTTTTGAACACATGAATCTGCCTACTGACTCTATTACCGTAACTGCTAATGGAACATTTGTTGGCCAATATCTGATACAACCTGAATTTAACAGAATTGAAAACTTCCCGGCACTGGAGGCAGACACCACAATCATTACTGTTTGTGCAGTAGGTGCACCTGATTGCTGCGACACTTACAGTATTGTCACACCAGACTGCTCCCTTTTTGGTCAATGCCAGATCTATGACCTGATAGCCGATGTAGGTGATTGCACTTCAGATTCTACCTACATACTCCAGTTTGAATTCAATAGCATCAATCTGGACATTGATTCTGTCATTGTAACTGGAAATGGCAATTATATTGGACAATTCCCGGTCAATTCACAAAATATCCTGATTGAGCAATTCCCTGTTTTTGATGACACCATTACCACGTTGGTTGTATGTGCTGTCGGAGCGCCTGATTGCTGCGATTCTTTCGAGTTTGAAACACCTGATTGTTCTCTATTTGGCCAGTGTCAGATCTGGGATCTCGTGACGGATGTAGGAGAATGTACTTCAGACACAACGTTTATCCTCTACATCGCATTCAACTCGGTAAACATGCCAGGTGATTCTGTGGTAGTTACTGCCAATGGAAATACAATAGGAATCTATGAGGTTAATCCTGATGGCCTCATCATTCAGAACTTTCCTGTACTTGATTCCGCAATAACAGTCCTTACGGTTTGCGCATCAGGCGATCCTGAATGCTGCGCCACAACACAATTTGAAACACCCACTATTGATTGTGGAGAGGAATGCAACATCTTTGATCTTGAGGCAGATCCAGGCAGCTGTAATGGCGATTCCACATACTCTTTATTTGTCCATTATTTTGCTGCCAATCTTTCTTCTGATAGTGTGGTGGTGAGCACCTCTGAAGGATTCACAGGACATTTTGCTCATCATCCGGAAGGGTTCACTATTCCCGCATTCCCGGCTTACAATACCAGCCATACTACGATCACCTTGTGTGCCCTGGGAAGTGAAGACTGTTGTGATGTATTTGAATTTGAAACACCTGATTGTGGTCAGGTATTCGTCTGCGAATTTTACAATCTGTTTGCAGAAGTTGGTGAGTGCACCTCAGATTCTACATATGTTTTGGACGTCGTATTCGTGGAATACAATCTGCCTGGTGACTCTGTGTATATATTTGCCAACAGTGAGTTTGTTGGTACCTACTTTAATGAACCGGATTTTATTCACATCTTGGACTTCCCACATCAACCTGGTGAACAAACGATCCTCACTGTATGTGCAGTAGGTGCTGTAGACTGTTGCGCATCCTATACCTTTGAGACACCCTCTTGTTCAGGTGATTGCATTATCAGCGAAATTGTGGTTGACATACAGGATTGCACTTCTGATTCAACCTTTGGTTTGTTCGTCAATTTTCATCACGAAAATCTACCTGGTGGATTTGATATCTATGCAGGCGACGAGTACTTGGGCTTTTTCTCTTTAGAGCAGATACCAGCAAACATCTCCAATTTCCCTGCAAATGAAACCGGAAATTATGTGATCACCATTTGCGAAAACGATGGAACCACATGTTGTACAAGCCTTGAGTTCAACGGCCCTCTTTGTGGCTCGAATGCCTGTGATATATTAAATCTTGGGTATACCCTAACCGCCTGCGACTCTGCTGACAACTTCTACTTTATACTTGATTTTGATTTTGTCAATATTGGCGACGAAGGTTTTAATGTAGTTGGGAACGGAAATGAATACGGTAATTTCAGTTATGAAAATGTACCGGTTCAAATCGGACCTTTTCCATCGGATGATACGGATTATGAGTTCTTGGTATTTGATGATGCCAATCCGGGCTGTTTTCAGGTGATCAATCCTGGTGTCGTAGAATGTCTCGTATCGACCACCCCCGTTGACTATGATCAATTCTTTGCCGTTTTCAATAACGGATCTGTTCCCGGCATCTATGCCAGGAAAGATGTCCTGTTGTCCGTCTATAATGCAAATGGTAAAAACGTGCTGTATCAATTACCGCTTTCAGCAGATGAGATATATGCATTGAAAACTCAACCTGCAGGATTGTACATGGCCACCATCATGCATGGAAAGAATATCTGGCCGGTTAAACTCGTTAAATCTGGAAACTAATCTGACGATAAGACATACTCAAAAAAGGGCTTACTGCAAAACAGTGAGCCTTTTTTTTCTTCCGAAAAAATGCTTTACATCCGTAAAATTATTTGACTGATTCGACCATGGAAATAGTTGAAGTCTATTTTATTTACAAAGGTATATTACCATGTTTTCGTTGAGGAGGTGCTTTCTTTTTATTGGATAGCACGGCGAATGCCTTTAAAATTTTACGTCTAGAATCTTCTGGCAGAATCACTTCATCAATAAACCCCCTTTCAGCAGCCTGATATGGGGTGGCAAACATTTCAGCATACTCCTTTTCCTTTTCGAGTAAAGTAGCTTGCGGATCTTCTGAGCTTTGGATTTCCTTTTTGAAAATTATTTCAGAGGCCCCTTTAGCGCCCATCACTGCAATCTCGGCGGAGGGCCATGCAAAATTCATGTCGGCCCCGATGTGTTTTGAATTCATCACATCATAGGCACCTCCATATGCTTTGCGTGTGATCAGGGTGATTCTGGGTACGGTGGCTTCGCTGAATGCGTATAAAAGTTTAGCACCATGCTGAATGATCCCATGCCACTCCTGATCAGTGCCTGGAAGAAATCCAGGGACATCTACTAGAACAAGTAGAGGGATATTAAAGCAGTCGCAAAACCTTACAAACCTGGCAGCCTTGCGTGAAGCATCTGTATCCAACACGCCGGCGAGGTGCATGGGTTGGTTAGCTACAATGCCTATACTCCTGCCTCCCATCCTTCCAAATCCGACCAGGATATTCTGTGCAAAATGCTCATGTATTTCCATAAAACTGTCTGCATCCACTAGTTGGTGTATCACGTCCCTCATTTCATATGGAGTCGCGACACTATCCGGCATCATAGTTGAAAGTGCGGGACGTAATTCTTCCTGTGGTGTAAAATCAAAATTGGCAGGCTTAGACTGATTATTTTGCGGCATATAACTCAGGAGGCTCCTGATTTGCCTGATACAATCGAAATCATTGGCGGCCGTGAGATGCGTCACTCCGGATTTGGTTGCATGTGTCATCGCACCTCCCAATTCCTCGCTGGTCACTTCCTCATTGGTTACTGTTTTGACGACACTAGGTCCGGTTACAAACATATAGGAACTCCCCTCAACCATAATCGTAAAATCGGTCATTGCAGGGCTGTATACAGCGCCTCCAGCGCATGGGCCCATGATTGCGCTGATCTGAGGTATAACACCAGAAGCTCTTACGTTTCGGTAAAAAATATCAGCATATCCACCAAGTGACCTTACCCCTTCCTGAATGCGGGCACCTCCACTATCATTTAGCCCGATGACTGGCACTCCGTTTTCGACAGCCAGATCCATTATTTTACAAATCTTCTCAGCATGTGTCTCTGAGAGTGCGCCGCCAAAAACAGTAAAATCCTGTGCATATGCATATACCAGGCGGCCTTCAATGGTACCATACCCGGTCACGACTCCATCCCCGTAAAACTGCTGCTGATCCATCCCGAAATCAGTTGTACGGTGTACTACAAGCATCCCGATCTCCTCAAAACTTCTGTCGTCAAAGAGGAGATGGATTCGTTCCCGCGCGGTAAGTTTACCCTTGGCATGCTGCTGATCTATCCGGTCCTGACCACCTCCTAAGTTGGCCAGGTCCTGGCGTCTTGATAATTCCTTGGTTTTTTTATTCATTCTGTTGGTAACTTAGCCCCAAATTAAAAAATATACCCACAACATGACGAATAGTCTTACATCCACCCTGCCATTATCAAAGCTGGTTACAGAGATGCAGGAATCTGCAACCCTCAAAATGGCCAAAATGGCCCGTGAATTAAAAGCCCAGGGAAAGGACGTAATTGACCTCAGCCTTGGCGAACCGGACTTTGATACCCCTGTACATATCAAGGAAGCCGCAAAAAAGGCCCTGGATGATGGATATACAAAATATACGCCTGTCAATGGACTTCCAGAATTACGTCAGGCTATCGTCAATAAACTGGCAAGGGAGAATGACCTGCATTATACTATTAATCAGATCGTCGTATCAAACGGTGCCAAACAAAGCGTATACAATCTTTGTATGGCCCTTCTGGATCCGGGTGATGAAGTAATACTTCCTGCACCTTATTGGGTTTCTTATGCTGAAATCGTCAAGATGGCAGGCGGTATACCTGTGATAGCGAATTCTTCCATTGAACAGGATTTTAAGAGCACCCCTGAGCAGATTGAAGCGCTCATTACTGATCGCACCAAATTTATCCTGTATTCTTCGCCATGCAACCCAAGTGGCTCTGTGTTTACATTTGATGAACTCCAGGCGCTTGCCTCTATGCTACAAGCTCATGAGCATGTAATCGTGATCTCTGATGAGATCTATGAGCACATCAATTTTACAGACCGCCATCATTCGATTGCATCTATGGAAGGGATGAAAGACCGTACGGTGATCATCAATGGAATGTCCAAAGGATATGCGATGACAGGATGGAGGCTTGGCTATATTGCCGGACCTGATTGGATTGCAGACGCCTGTACCAAGATCCAGGGACAAGTGACCAGTGGTGCAAGTTCATTTGGTCAGAAAGCTGCCGCGGTAGCGCTTGAATCAGACCATACACCTACAAATGAAATGGTAAAAGCTTTTCATCAGCGAAGGGATCTCATCATCAAGCTACTCGAGCAAATTCCATTGCTCCTGGTCAATCGTCCTCAAGGAGCATTTTATATTTTCCCTGATGTCTCCGCATATTTCGGCAAGACATCCACAGGAGGATACCATGTCAAAGATGCGGATGATATGAGTCTCTACCTGCTGGCTGAAGCACGCGTGAGTACGGTCTCCGGGGTTGCTTTTGGAAATGAAAAATGTATTCGTCTTTCTTATGCTACTTCTGATGCAAAATTGAAAGATGCCGCTGAACGTATAGCAAAAGCACTTTCCATTTTGACTTAATCACCAGACCAGGCTAAAGTCCTGGTCCTTGTATTGGAGAATTCTGATACGTCTATTTTCGTAATAGAGCGGAACGTTCATTTCAGTTGCAGAACCTGTGGTGTTTTTATAAACAGGTTTGATGTCAAAACCTGATGCAAGTCCATAGGCATCTGGATCCATTTGACCAATCAAACCTTCCTGGCCATGGTCGGTCAGACTCTTAGCCAACCACATCATGAGGTCATACCCGAGGGAAGCATTCAGGTCAGGTATCGTGTGAAATTTACGGTAAAAACTTGCTTTGAAATATTGATAATCGGGGCTTGCCACATCAATGAAAGAGGATATGCTCAAATGAAGTGAAAGGCTCTCCATATAATTCGCATTTAGATTATTGTAACCGACCCATTGAGGCAGGCCGAATACGATAGCCTCCCTGGTATCTTTATCCGCATGAAGTTTGCGCATAAACGCACTCACAAAAGTCTCTTCGGTTTTAAGGAAATAAGGCAGAATAAAAATGGTACCTCTTTCATCCGACATCAATGCGTGCAGGTTTGTATTGAGCATTTCAGGAGAGGCATCTTTGATCAACAGTTCTTCTGCTTCCAGACCTTTGGTCTTAGTGAACATCTCTGCCCTGTTTCGTTCAACCGGGTTGTCTCTCATGACTACATATACCTTTTTATCATGCATCTTGTCGCGAATATATTCTGTAATGGCCTGGGCATGTGTGCTCAGTCCGGGATAAAGCTGGATCAGAAATGGATTAGTTGAATCCATGGTGAAAGCAGGAAGCCATGGGGATACCACCATGATTTCGTTTTGAAGCCCAAAAGATGCGAGTGATTCCAGATCTTTCTTTTCGTATGGCCCTATAATAACATCTGCGTTTTTAACTTCGGTTTTCGCCGTCAGTTTAGGTAATGTCACGGCACCTGCATCCGCATCAAATGTACTCACCTTCACAGGCAGCCCGATGGAATCAATCCTGTCCATAGCCATTCGAACTCCGGCATAATATTGAATAAACCTGTTCAATTTAGGGTCTTGATGATCGCTGAACAGGTCTGCATTTAATGCGTTGAACGGAATCAGAAGTGCTATTTCAGCATTACCTTCCTTTACTGGTTTATCAGGCCTGATCACTGCATCTGTTACAATAGGTGGCGTTTTATCTTCAGTCCACTCTATCGTGTCAGTCATAATGGCATCACGGGGCACCAGGATTACAGCATCTGTATTTGGATCATATTGTGGAACATCGTCACGAGTTGTTACGGTTGGTTCGACTTGCGGTGGTGGCTTCACCACAGCACGCTTTGGAGTTGAACATGAACAGATGGCGCATATCACCAGGCACAGGAGAAGTACATTACTCCCATTCAATGGTTGCCGGTGGTTTGGTGCTGATATCATAAACGACCCTATTGATTCCCTTTACTTTATTGATGATTTCACTTGATATTTCTGCTAATATTTCATGAGGGATCTTGCTCCATTCGGCTGTCATACCATCGACCGAATTGACGGCTCTGAGTGCAATTGCATTTTCATAACTCCGCTCATCCCCCATCACCCCAACGGATAAGATAGGAAGGAATATTGCTCCAGATTGCCATATTTTATCATACCAGCCATGCTTGCGAAGGATATCTGTGTAGATCGCATCTGCCTCCTGTAAAGTGGCGACTTTTTCCGGGGTAACATCACTGATGATTCTGATGGCCAGTCCCGGACCCGGAAATGGATGCCTTCCAAGAATTTCTGCAGGGATCCCAAGTGCATCCCCAACTTTACGAACTTCGTCCTTAAACAACATGCGCAGTGGCTCTACGATTTTCAGTTTAAGATGATCCGGCAATCCTCCCACATTATGATGAGATTTGATGGTTGCAGATGGACCGTGTACGGATATGGATTCTATCACATCAGGATAAATTGTTCCCTGACCCAGCCATTTGACACCAGGATATGCAGTTGCTTCTTCTTCAAATACCTCGATGAACATCCTGCCTATCGCTTTTCTTTTCAATTCAGGATCCGTTATTCCAGCTAATCCATCCCAGAATTTCTGGCGAGCATCAATCCCGTGCACCTTTAACCCCATACCGGCATATTTGTCCATGACCAGCTGGAATTCATTTTTCCTCAACAAACCATTATCAATAAAAAAGCAATGCAGTTTATCTCCGATGGCTTTGTGCAACAGTATTGCTCCAACGGTGCTGTCTACTCCTCCGGATAAGGCCATCAGGACTTCTTCACCCTGCGTCTGCAGTTTAATGGTCTTTACGCTCTCTTCGATAAACAAATCGGGCGTCCATCTCTCCTTTAGTCCGGCAATTCCGCGTAGAAAATTAGATAGCAATAAATGCCCATCAAGGGAATGTGTTACCTCCGGATGATATTGAACACAGCAAACCATTTTATCATATTGACCGGGCAAGCTGGCATATGCTGCTACTGGTATACTGTCTGTCGCGGCCAGCAATTCATACCCGTCCGGCAATTCAAGAATAGTATCCCCATGAGACATCCAGACTTGCGAACCTTGAGGTATGCCTGAAAAGAAAGGATGATCCGGTTTCAGAATCTGAAGTCTTGCTTTCCCATACTCTCTTTTGTCAGAGCGGGCCACACTGCCACCGAACGTATCAGCAATATACTGAGCCCCATAACAAATGCCCAGGATCGGCACTTTGCCAACCCAACCGGTAAGGTCTGGTCGCAGGGCATTGGCATCTCTCACGGAGAAAGGACTACCCGACAAAATCAATGCTTTTACCTCTGAAGGTATTTCAGCTGGTAATGCATGATACGGTATAATCTCACTGAAGATTTCCAACTCGCGGACGCGACGGGCAATCAATTGGGTGTATTGTGCACCAAAATCAAGGATGAGTACTTTTTCCGTCATCAGGGTATGGCTCTATATTTTGAATGCAGGCAAAGCAATAATTAAGTTTTATACATGTTGTAATCCTGAATTATTCTTCCAGGAGGCCCCGGCCTTCCTTTTTAATCTTGCCCTCTTCAAGCATTGTTTTCATCAAGTTATCAAGAATCCCGTTTACAAAGTCTTTGCTCTTTGGCGTACTGTATTCCTTGGAGATATCAACATACTCATCGAGAGTCACTTTGGTCGGGATGGTAGGGAAATACAGGAATTCGACTAACGCCATTTTTATAATAATGACATCCAGGACAGCAAGTCGCTCCATGTCCCAGTTCTTGAGCGTAGGTTCGATCAGCTTTTCCAGTTCTGGTGCCTGTTCCATGGTCACCTCAATCAGTTTCCGGCCAAAATCAATCACCGTATCGTTATCTGGAAGATATTCCTCAAAGAAGCGCTCGTTACTCTCTGGAAGTTGTTTGATGATCTTTTTAAGGGCACCTATGACCAGGGATTTGTCTTCCTGCCAAAAGGAATACTGGTCATCAACCATCTCCTCATAAATCTCATTCTTGCGAAGATCCCTGTAGATATCGAGTAAATATTCCCTGTGCCTGGCATTATCCACCTCCTCCAGTACATAGGCCTTGTATTCAGGTGTTTTAGAAAATGTATTGTACATCTTCATAAGGAGTTCCTGATCCAGCCTTGCCCTGAAGGACCTTTTATCGAAATAAGACCTGAGTGTTTTGTTTCTGACCAGACTTTGGATTAGCTCATTTTCGTAAAGCTTGGCATTCCAGATAGGATCCTCGGGTCCGGGCCTGAGTTTGACATGGCGAGCATCCCGATCAGAGACAGACTGGTGGGTGATTTCCAGGATAATGAAGAGGTTGAACAACAGACTTTCATATGCCAGATCGACCGCCTGGTCATATCGCTGCAATATATCCTTGTGGCTTACGCCGGGGTCACGATCCAGGGAATACAGCAATTGCATCACTTTAACCCTTATACTTCTCCTGCTTACCATATCGGATGTGACTCAGTTGATTCAACGAACATTCGCGCAAAAATAAAACTTATTTGAGTTTACCCTGCAAGAACGAATAATAATTTTTTAAATGTGATACTTATTTTTAAAACAACGTGTTTTTAGGTCAGTTTAGAGACAAACTTTGAGGAAGAGACCGAATATGCCACATTTCGATCACTTTACCACCCTGGATATGAACTACTCCAGGATTAGACCTGATGATCGTCTTCAGCAATATATCATCTGCCTCATACCAATCATACTTGCTGCCTATGGCAGCTTTAAACGAATCCAGTTTTTCACCGCCAGCCCCACCAGCTGCAGCATAGACCTTTGCACCCTGTTTCATCACATCATCCATCAGGACATTTACTTTGTCCGTGTAATCGGTTATATATCCTTTATCCCATGCATACACTTCTTTACTCTCTTTCCGTGTACCGACCTGACCAATACTCTTCACCACCATGACACTATCCGGGCTCACCGTCACCGTATCCATCTGCCAGGTAGTATCCGGCACCATGATGTCCTGGATTTCTGATATGCCATCGAGTTTATAAGCTACGATGAGGAATACATGACCTGAATCTGTCAGGATATCTTCTGCCATATCAAATCCATCCGGGCTAATAATAGAAAAATCGCTGAGTTTAGTGGCTTCGATAGCCGGTTTGGATTTTATCTGCTCTACAACTCCCCATTCTTCCTTTGGATAACTAGCGAGGTTTTTCATGTAGTCGTCATGAGCCAACACCTTGACCTCTCCTGTCTTCTTATGCTGAAGTTTCCAGCCTGTGATCTTAACGGAAGCAGCCGCTTCTTCTTCCGCTGTTTTCTTCTGATACAAGTCAGTTCCTACTTTAAAAGGCCTGAAATCGACAACCGGGAGTCCCCAATAGAAATTGCGGAGACAAAAGAGTAACAGTAAGGCTGTCATGGCCCAGATCGTAATCGCACGCACCTTAGGAGATAAGAGCTGATGCATGTCTTTATGCCTGAACACAAAATATAAGGCGGGCATCAACAAGACTAGATCCTTAAAAAAGGAAATCTTAGGTGCTAGTTTAATGAAATCCCCAAAACATCCGCAGTCCGTAACCCGCATATTAGTCTCTGTATATGGGCCCCACTCCGAAAACTGGAAGAAGTTAGCCCCGCTTGGGACATACCCTGTTAGGAAAGTGAAACCCGTCAATATGGTAAAGAAAATCACCAGGAGCAGAAACGCCCAGCTGGTGAGTTTAGGTCGGTGGCCCAGCACCAGCATCAATCCCAGCACGATCTCCAGAACGATCATGGTGACTGAAAAAATAAGGGAGATACTGCTCAGAAACGGAAACAGTGGAGCCATAAAACTCATAGCGGTATCTGCAAAAGTATATTCAAACTCGGTGAAATATTGCTCCATTTTGAAAGCCGTGCCCATAGGATCTACCGCTTTTACCAATCCTGAAATAATAAAAAGTATGCCTGTGAAATTCTGGAGGAACGTCATCAGCCAATGCTTATGACCTTTCTTTAAAAGTCCAATAATGCCAGTGAGGATAGCCGCTGCAACAGCGATGTAAAGGATAAGTGTGAGTATGGTCATAAAGAATTTTGTTCTTCTAAACGGATAAGGGCAAAAACACAATAGTTGATGATGTCCATATAATTGGCATCAACACCTTCGGAGACAAGTAACTGTCCCTGGTTATCTTCAATCTGTTTGATACGCAATAGCTTCATCAGGATAAGATCGGTGTAGCTGCTGATCCGCATATCCCTCCATATCTCCCCATAATCATGGTTTTTGTCTCGGAACAGCTGCCTTGTGTTACTGACAAAGGTATCATAAAGAGGGGCTAATTCATTGATCGGAATATCCTGCCTTTCGTCACTTACCAACGCATGCTGGATGAGTGCCATCAGACTGTAATTGATCATTCCGACATATTCATCCTCTACTCCATCGCTGACTTTACTTGTACCTTGCTCCTCTATATTACGGACCCGGGAAGCTTTTATATAAATCTGGTCTGTCAGGGAAGGAAGTCTCAATATCCGCCAGGCAGAACCATAATCTGTGTTTTTCCGCAGGAAAAGCTCCTTGCACCTGACAATCACTGTATCATACTGGGTGAGGCTTTGTTCCACTGAAAAGATATATTATTGAGCGTTATAAAATGCTACCGGATGCATATCAGTCATCAAAGTGATCAAATCAGGTACAAAGATTATGAAAAAATTAAATTTGACCTGTTAACAATACCTAAAACGATCTATGGATGGAGTTTCTTTGGTGCATTACGGTAACAACCTGCATAGGCATTGGTTTCAAACTATTCAGCCGTTTCAACATAAATACATTCAATGCCATCGTCATCAATTATACCATTTGCTTGATCCTTGGCACCTTGATCGATCCGAAATCCGGATGGCCTTTCTCTGCTTCCATAATTCAGGGCCCCTGGTTTTCTTTTGATGTGATACTTGGACTCATGTTTATCGTTGGATTCAACCTTACCGCTCATTCAATCCAGCAGGCTGGCATTACTATGACCACCTTAATCCAGCGGATGTCCATTATCCTGACCGTCTCTTTTACAGTCATCCTTTTCCACGAACATTTTGGCTGGCTGGAATTTTGCGGTCTTTTGTTGGCCCTCATGGCTATTGTGGCCATCAATCAGAAAACATCCTCCTTTACGCTGCATCGGTCTGGACCCTTCCCTTATATTCTCATGGCCGTGTTAGTCCTTTCAGCCGCGATAGAAATTCTTCTCTTTTATGTGGAGAAAACCGGTATCGTCGGAAATGATCAAATGGCCTTTACAACCCACGGATTTGGATGTGCTGCAATATTCGGATGGGTTTCACTGGTCTGGCTTAGGTTTAAAAAGAAACTTAAGCTTACGGGTAGAGACGTGATTGCAGGAATACTCTTGGGCATACCCAACTTCTTCTCCATTTTTCTAATACTCAAAATGCTCAACAAGGGATGGAACGGATCGCTGATGTATCCGCTGGTCAATGTTTCTGTGTTACTACTCTCTACGCTTGTGGCCGTCATTGCATTTCGTGAAAAACTAAACCGGCTCAACTGGATCGGTATTGGTCTGGCATCAGCAGCCATCCTGGTCATCGCATTTGCACATACTACCTCACGTTGAAAGATCGTTTCCTGACATTGAAGTCCCGCGCTGAAGGGTATTATATGGAACGCGGCAGTAAATTCCATGCCTATGCCTTTCCGGTGCAGACGGAGGAAGAAGTCCTTAGCATTGTTCAAACGCTGAAAAAGGTTCACCCAAAAGCAAGACATTTTTGTAGTGCACTACGTCTGTATCCGGATGCTTCCCTTGAAAGAGCGAACGATGACGGAGAACCATCAGGCTCAGCAGGCAAGCCTATCCTCGGTCAACTCATAAAGCATGATCTGACCAATATTTATGTCGTGGTCGTCAGGTATTTTGGTGGAACAAAACTTGGCATCCCCGGACTGATAGAAGCCTATAAAACCAGCACAGCAAATGCCCTCATTGCCGGAACAATGATAGAAGGAATAGTAATTAGTAAAGTGTTGGTCAATCTGACCTTTGAGTCCTATCCGCCTTTCCTGAATTTTTGCAAACAGCACACCATCCCTGTATTTGAAGAGTCATTTGATCAAAGGGTTTCATTGATCATTGGTTTTAAGAAATCGGTAATAAAAGAACTTCTCCTGGAAGCATTGAAAGAATATAGTAAAATGGATTTCAAGGATCTTGAAGAGTACACTGCCCATCTTGATTTCAAAATCGAATTTCTTGGACGAGATCAGATCATGTGAAAGCACATTTCAGCACTCACTTCGCTAACCTTATATAACCTTTAATGACACCGCTATAGTCAATAAATCAAAGTAATTTTACACGTATATGAATCTCATAGGATTGACCGGAGGCATCGGATCAGGAAAATCAACAGTGGCTGACCTTTTCCGTATACTGGCTATTCCCGTTTATGAATCTGATCAGCGTGCCAAGGCTTTAATGGAAACCAATGATCAACTTAGAGATGAGATTATTGGCTTGTTTGGCCCGGAAGCCTATGATGCAGAAATGAGGCTAAACCGTGCATGGATCTCCTCAAAAGCATTTACCAATCCAACAACTCTCAAGCGACTCAACGATATAGTACATCCTGCTGTTTTTAAGGATTTGGTTGATTGGACTGGTGCAGAAGCACAACGAAATGCTCCGTACCTGATTCAGGAAAGTGCCCTTCTTTTTGAAGAGCAATTGGAGAAGCGATTTTCCGCCATCATCCTCGTGGTCGCCCCCGAAGAAATAAGGATTGAACGTGTAATGAATCGTGACAGTGTTACTCGGGAGGATGTAGTGAAGCGGATACAGAATCAGCTGCCGGATAACGAAAAAATTCCCGCTTCAGACTTTGTAATTTACAATGATGGCACGAGATCATTGATTGACCAGGTGGTAGATATACACAGAATGATTAGTCATTTGTTCCTAAATCCACTTAAGGGACTTTAATCTATTTGCCCTTAAATCCCCTGTACTTCGACCTGCTTGTACACAACCTCAGGCTACAGCTCAGCAACCAGGGGGCTTGAATAAAAAATACTTCTCGATTGTTAAACGCTGAATGTTGCAATGACTTCTTCTATAATATCGCAGCATTCATGCAACTGATCTTCTGTGATGACAAGTGGAGGTGCAAATCTGATGATGTTTCCATGCGTAGGTTTGGCTAATAGCCCTTTGGACGCCATGGCAACACACATATCCCATGCCATGTGTCCTTCTTCATCATCATCTACAACTATCGCGTTGAGCAGCCCTTTGCCTCTGACAAGTAATGCAAGCGGATACTTTTCTATAACCCTTTGCATTCGTTGACGAAAGAGAATTCCAAGTTTTTCTGCATTGGCATCCAACCTTTCTTCCCTGACCACCTCCAATGCAGCCATAGCGACAGCACAGGCCAATGGATTGCCTCCAAATGTGGATCCGTGCTCCCCTGGCTTAATGCAAAGCATTATCTCATCGTTAGCCAGAACTGCTGAAACAGGTAACACACCACCTGACAATGCTTTGCCAAGGATCAGAATGTCAGGTTTGACCTCAGGTTTGTTTTCACAAAATCCCCTACAGGAGCAATTACCGCATGTTGCGAGCAACTTTCCTGTCCTTGCGATCCCGGTCTGAACTTCATCAGCAATAAACAGTATGTTTTTTTCACGGCACTGCGACTGGATGAATGGCAGATAATCGGCATCCGGCACGACCACACCTGCTTCACCCTGGATAGGCTCTACAAGTATACCGGCAATTGTAGGGTCTTCAAGTACCTCTGCCAATGCCGACTTGTCATTATAAGGGACTATAACATAGCCAGGCATATATGGTCCGAAACCACCTGTGCTGGATGGGTCAGTTGAGGCTGAAATGACGCCAAGGGTCCTGCCATGAAAATTGCC
>JAWXAW010000082.1:0-22132 GCA_034439675.1 Saprospiraceae bacterium
CAATTGCCGACAGCATTTACTCTGTTCCGAATCACATTACCAGGCTGAGGGCCAAATCCATGATTAAAGTTGATCCCTGAATTAGTAATATGGCAATAGCTCATGATGGTCCCCCCTTCCGGTGGAATTGGAGGTAATGCGCAATTTCCTTCTACCCCACCTGCACATCCGTCAATAGCCGTATTGTTGCCATTCCAGGCACAAGCATGTGTATGTTTAGAACCAATAACATGGCCCATTTCATGTGTGATCACCATGACTGACCAGCTATAGGTAGGTACGTTCTGATAAGTAGCATCTATGCTGCTGAAACATTTACGCCAATCTGCTGTGGATGAACATAAATTGTCGAGTACCGCTATACCACCGCTAGCCTGATAGGAAACCAAGTGTGAAATGTTGCCATTAAAGTCCCCGGTGTTTGCCTGATAGGATGACAACATTGCGCTTGAAGTATTACCCGTATACGGACTGTTAGTTGTCCAGGCTTTAATCTCGCTGATCGTCATACTTACCGTTTCATTGTTGTACAGGGTAATGCTCTGGTTGAACAATCCTGTTATATAATTCGTAGCCGGACCAGCTCCTCCTTTTTCCGTGACGATGTCATCATCGATTTCGATATACACACGGACACAATCACCGGCATCACGACCACTAGCCTGTGGTTTGAGATCCTCCTCTGCGTAGCCAAAGCCATCATCCGGAGTGCCACATTCAAAGCCAGGAGCTTTGTCAAGATCGCTCTCCGCATAAAGGATGTGACGACTTTCCCTGTCATTGTCTATACGGCCTAATATCATATTACCATGATCCGTACTGATCAGGGCCATCACCTCATTATTGAAGACAGATAGCGCTACTAGTGATGAAGGATCACCTTCAACAACACCTTTGTAATGTATACCGGGAGTGTAATTGAATGGGATACCTGGTTCACTGCTCATGAAAAGGGCAAAATCTTCTGCAAATATTTCATTTCGGACAAGATTCAGTTTGAGGCTGTGTCGCTCGGCCACTGGTAAGGTCATTTGGATAAAATCATTATTTCCATTCAACAGTTTTTCAATAGCCGTTTCATCAATACTGACAATGGTGCCTTTTGAAAGTCCTTCCAACTGAAATGACCTGTTGGTCACTTCGTTAGAAACAAAACGAACCAGCGATACTTCCTGGATAGGTTTCCCTTCAGTCAATCGTCTGGAAATTTCGGTAGAAACCGCCTTCTGACCAAAGGTCATATTCCACAGGAGGCAGGAAACTAGTATTGATACAATTCTCATCATGACAACAGGTTAAAATATAAGTAGGAAATAATTTGATGAAAAAACCGTGCCTAAATAAAGCGTCGGGCTTAAAAGAAGCCGTGCCGGTCATTAGATCATCCTGAGGTAAGAATACAATCAAACAGATAGGGCTGGAGGAAATCGAAAGCAAGAAATAAAAGGGAAATACCCTATCAGGCTCTAAAGTTGGGTTATTTTTTTTGCTGTGGCAAAGAGATTTACATAATTCACAGAAAAATCAGGGTATTTACCTATATCCCGATGGTTGCTACTTTAGGGTAAAACATGACTTTCCGAAAAAAGGGCAGCACCTGATGGCACTACCCTTTTCAACTAATTATAGGTAAAATGAAAACTTTACATTTTGCTGAACCTGGCTGGGATCCACTCCCCGTTTGATTTAATCAATAAGAAATAAAAACCCGGTGCCAGGCTGTGGATATCTATCTGTTTGTCTGCAGCAGCTGTTGATGCTATCTTAATCTCTACGCCATCCATGGTCACCAAACGAATGTTTTGTATAGGCGCCTCAAACGAAATGTTGAGGAGATCTCGCCCCGGATTAGGATACACCATGAGTTCTGTACCAGCATCTGGCTTGCTAATTCCAGCAAATACTTCTGGAACCGGAAGTGGCTTGTAAACCTCCTCTACAGACATAGTATTTTCTGTCAGACCTGCACCGTTGAGTCTGGTAATGGTAACCTGATCAATAAATACCTGGTCACTGTTATCACTTGCATCGCATTGAATTCTATAGGTGCCTGTAGCGGTGGGAACAAAATTTGGCACAGCTACAGTGACGGAATAAAAGGAATTGTTGTTGAAAGTGGTGCCGCTGATAAGGGTTGCTATGGTAGCGTATCCTGATCCGCTGTTGTATCGAACCCAGAAATCTTCACCGGACTCCATGCTGGATGTCTTGAAGAAGAAATTGATTTCAACTCCCGTAGCTCCAGTCAGGTTAAATGTAGGAGACGTCATAGCAGACTGCACACCGGAATTGTCAGCAAGACGTATGGAGTAGCTTCCTTCATATGAATTGGAGCTGTTGACTCTTGTGACATCTGATCCTCCATCAAGCCAGCTATCCCAGCCTGTCTCAAAATAACTGGCCAGCAAAATAGTTTCCTGGGGACATAGTGCACATGGTCCGCCACAATCTATTCCGGTCTCGCCCTGGTTTTGTATTCCATCATAACACGTCGGGCCCGTACCTGCAACAACGACAACTGTGTAATCTTCAACTTCACCCCACGTATACGTTCCACAAATCGGAGGATAAGCATTGTATTGCATGGATACCCGCATCCTTGTGGTCAAAGGTGTTGCTCCGGCAGGCACAGTAAAGTTGACGTTGATCGCAGAGGTTCCTGAGCCTTGTGCAACCTGTTCACCTGCATCCGCCCAATCCAGATCACCGTTGTAATCGATCCACACCCGCCAATATTCAAGATAAGATTGACCAGAAAATGCGGGAGTGAGGTTGATTGTATACGTATTACCGGCCGTTAGATTCGTGCTGATTGCGGTATAATTGGCATAACCGCCATTGTTTCCACTTGTATTATTAATGGAGCCCAGCACTACTTTGTTGATCCATTCATCAGATGTATTTGACCCGTTTGAGGAGCAATATGCCGGAGGAGGTGGCGGAGGAGGTGGCCCGCATGTGACCAGACAATTACCTGTGGCGTTTACTGTATTCCGGATGACATTACCAGGCTGAGGTCCGAAGCCAAGACTAAAATTGATACCCACACTTTGCAAATGGCAGTAACTCATCATGGTTCCTCCCTCTGCAGGATATCCTGGCAGCGGGCAGTTACCCTCCACAGCGCCGGAGCAGCCATCAATTGCTGTGCTGTTTCCATTCCATACACATGCGTGTGTGTGCCGGGATCCGATGAGATGACCCATTTCATGCGTAGTCACCATGACATCCCAGCTGTAAACCGGAACGTTTGAATACACGCCATCAATACTACTGAAGCATTTACTCAGATCGGGATTTGAATTACAAATGCCGCTGAATCCTGCCGCAATTCCACCGCTGGCTTGGTATGAAACCAAATGGGAAAGGTTACCATTAAAACTGCCTGTATTGGCCTGATAAGAACTGAGCATTGCACTGGATGTATTGCCTGTATATGGGCTATTGGTCGTCCAGGCAAATATTTCATTGATGCTCATATTGATACTTTCATTATTGTAGAGTACAATAGACTGATTGAAAAGGCCTGTCACATAATTGGTCGCAGGTGTTGCTCCTCCTTTTTCTGTGACAATATCATCATCGATCTCGATATAGAGTTTTACACAATCTCCTGCATCCCGACTCTGAGGATGTCCTTTTAATTGTTCTTCGGTATAGGCAAGTCCATCGTCCAAGGTGCCGCATTCAAAACCGGATTTCCGGTCCAGATCTTTTTCGTCATAGAAGATATGGCGGTTTTCACGATCACCTTTGATAGGTCCGATGACGGCATTACCCAGATCTGAGCTGATAAGGGCCATCACCTGGTCGTTGAACACTGAGACGGCGACTACAGAAGAAGGATCTCCTTCTACAACACCCTTGTAGTGAATTCCCGGTTTGTAGTCAGCAGGTACAGCAGGCTGATCGCTTGTAAACAATGCAAATTCACTTGTGAAAATTTCGTGCTGCTTCAGGATCAGCGTCATACTGCTCCGGGCGGAGACCGGAATCTTAACTTTGATAAAATCATTGTCATCCTGATCAGTGATCAGTTGCTGAATTCCTTCGCCATTAATAGTCAGAATGGCTCCCTTCGAAAGTCCATCAAGGTTATACGCCCGGTTTTGAACATCATTGGTGTTAAAACCAAGGATACTTGCTTCATGCAGCAGATGCCCGGAAGACTGCAGTTGAGCAATTTCATTAGCGACTACTTTTTGCCCGATCACTATTCCGCCGGTGAGCAGAAGCATCAGGGAGGTTAAAATTCTCGTCATAGTTGGTTGTTTTTAGAAATAAGGTTAACTGAAATCAATGACAAAACAGTAGCAGCACCGGGTAAATACAGGTGTTCTAAAGTTCATTAGCCTTCCTTGGTTATGGATATGCTTTGGGAGCAACGACTGAGATCATAGGAGGGTCTGGAAATAGATTCCTCACCCGATCACCTGATAAAAGTTGCAAATATTTTGTTGTCCACAAAATATTTGAGCAATTATTTTAAACCGTCCTGTCAGAAAATAGAAAAGTCGATGCTGCAAGGTCACTTAACGGATGAGACAGCAGATGGTCTATTTAGGCTTTTGGCCCCTGGCCTCATCGAGTTTCTTCTGCACCAGATCGACTACAACCTTTTGATCAGCAATTGCTTGATCGGCTGCCTTTTGCTCTTCAAGGTTGGTTTTGATATCGAATTCAGCTTGTTTGATCTTCGCATCGGAATCCGTCACCGTCTTGTGGAGGTTTTCATTTTCTTTCTGCAGCTTGGTATAACTACTTTCCAGCTTAGCGAGAAGCTTTTGCTGTATTTTATACTCTTCCGGGTTTTCTTTGACGGATTCCACAACCCCCTTCTGATTTGCAATATCCGTCTGGGCGGTTTCCTGGGCTTTAACGTTTAGAGGGATATCCATTTCAGCCTGGTCAACTTTTGCCTTAGCATTTGTGATATCCTTGTGCAGGTTTTCATTGACTTTTTGCAGCCTGGTCAGATCGTTCTCCAGTTTGGTTTGTTTTTTCTGTTGCTCTTCCATATCCAGTGCAATCATATCCACCTTCACCTTGATCGCAAACGTTTGTATAAACTCTTCTGCCGTGGCATATTCCTTATCTCTGGATTCAAGATAACTCCCTCCCCTGTTGAACCACACGATCATATCTGTTCCATCAACAGCCGGAGTAGCAAGACTATAAACGTTTAATAAAGTGCCTTGTCCGATATCCCGGATGTGAATTCCTTCAATGACCGATTCTTTAGAACCTTTGACCTTGATCACTTTTCCGTAGGACTTGGTGTAATCTTTCCACTCGGCTTCCGCAAATTTGGGATCTGCACCTTTCAATTTAACAACCAGGGCAGGTTGGGAACCAGTGACCATGACACGGCTTTCCGCAGTCACCTGGGCTTTTACCAGATCCGAAATAAAAACAGCAATGGTGAGGAGAAAAATGAATTTTTTCATGGTTTCCGGTTTAAAAAACGGTTTGATGTTGACTTACGTCATCCCTGAATACAACGCAGGTATAAATAAGGTTTCAAAATAATAAGATTTTTCAAAAGCATTTGATACGTACCAATCCACAGCCTGGAACTGCGTACTGATACGGGTAGAGTAACTTCGGAAATGCTTTTTAGGATTGAGGCTTCACCAGGGTAAATACCCTTGATATATTGAAGCCGAAATGGATTTCACCTTTTCCCCACTCACCGAGTGTTTCTACCGATCCACAGCATCCCGGCATCATCCGTATACATGGACAGAATATTTAATTTTTCATTTTCCAGATACCGGATGATCTGCTGTTGCGTCCTGTCCATTCCATATAATCCAGACTCACAACCAAGCCAGATTTTTTCATCCGTTAGTGCGATGGCTTATATGCCTGAAATACCAGGTACACTAAACTCAATTCGTGTATTGGCAACGAAGATTTTATTTCCAGAGGCCCCCCAAAGATTACCACTGATATCATACAGCACACTCCCGATGCGGTCCTTTAGTTCAGGCGGTAGTTTTATATCCTTAAGACCCCTATCCAGGTTGTAACGGGCTAGGGATTTTCCCGTTGCAATCCAACCTTCTCCCGGTCGTCCTTTACAAAGTCCTATCACATTTCCAAAGGATGGTTGTAACGACATCAACGAAACAACAACATCCTTGTTTATGGAGTAGTAAGCCAGGCCATGATCATAGAGTCCAATCCAAATGTCTCCGTTACCTGACATTTCCAGTTGTGTCACAATCTCATCCGGCAATCCCTGATCTTGTCCTATCTGCATCAAGGATGCTGGTGCCTGAGGTTGATAAACCTATATCCCATTGTCTGTAGCGAGCCATAACCTGCCTTGCTGGTCAAATAATGCATCATAGATATCATTAATCTGATCGAGTTCCTCGAATCTCAATCTCTTGAGTTTATCGTCGGTCATCATCCATATCCCCTTTCCATAGGTTGTGATGAATAGTTGATCAGCCTCATTGAAGAGGAGACTAGAAATCAAAGAACCCTGAAGTGAATCGGCATGTATTCTCATTCCATGATCATCGGCATTCATTGTTTGCAGATACCCATCCTCATAGCCTACCCAGATATGACCTTTCCGGCTTTGAGCAATGCAGGTAACCTTCTCCAATCGCTGATCAGAACGTAGTGTCTGCTTGTACCTTCGTCCATCATACCAGAATATGCCTTTATAAGTACCAAGCCAGACCAGGTGGTCATCTGCCTGAAAAATAATATTGATCTGCCTGACATCTTCCACGACCAAAGCAGGTTCTTTGCGAAAGTAAAAATCCTGACTGATCACATGACTGCATGAAAGAACGAGAAGGAGCAGCAAATATATTTTCATGGCTTCACGGATAATGAAAGTATTGCCTGAGCAGAAACGTTTATTTCCTGTGCTATCTTCTGATTGACGATGCGGGGTACTTCGATCTGGTGATCGACAAGGGGCACTAAAAATTGCGTACTCACGTTCAGCTCAGCCCCAGTAGATATGATCTCAATCTTGATAATCCGTTCCTTGGCCCGACCTTGAATATTGAGCTGCCCTTTTGCACGAACCTGAAAGGTAGCTCGCTTACTCAGGTCAACATGTTCGATAATCTTGCCTGAAGGGGTAGCTATAGGATATTTATCCGTTTCAAGATAATTTTCATAAAAATGCTGCTGCTGAAGGCCATTGTTAAATCCTTCAAACGTCCGTATAGTGACGGCAAAAGATAACGCAGTAGCGTCCACGACCCCTTCCATTTTCTTTGAAGCGGCAGATATCATTTCCAGCGGAACCTCTGACGTAAAGGAAATCGTTCCAGCCTGTGTGCTGAAAATTTTCTCCTGCCCATTAGCCCTTGTAAAGATCATGGCATACAATAGGACTATGGAATATAGCTTAATCAAAAATGGTGGTTTGAATGATGTCTGCTGTGAACGCTGATTATAAATTCCATGCTTCTTCTTTCCTGTATACGACTCCTTTAAACAAGGCTACAAGATCTTCGCCCCGTGTCACACGGATGTGGTATATCGCCAGCTTGTGTCCGAGTGATGTCTCTTCTGCTATGGCAGTGATCACCTCTCCGACCAACACGGGTTTCAGGTGATTGATAGAGGTCTCAATCGATACCGCTTTTCTACCTCTGGAGTTTGAGGCAAACGCCAGGGCGCTGTCCGCAAGGGCATAGGTCATAGCACCATGAGCAATACCAAATCCATTCACCATTTCAGGACGGACTACCATTTCAAGTGTGCAATAGCCATCTCCCTCGGCAATGCGGCGTATACCCAACCACTGCGAAAAGGCATCCTGGTGAAACATTGTATCCACTATCGAATTCATCCGTAAAAGGTGCTTTTGGTTCCTGCCATTTTTCTCAGTAACACACTACATCGATATCGATCTTCATTGTAGAGGTAATATAACGCATCCATCTGCCTGACACATTCTTCAATACCGGTTTCATCCGCCCACTTCAACAGCCCCTTAGGATAATTGACCCCCAACGTCATCGCCATATCTATGTCCTCCCTTGAAGCAATACCATAATAAAAGGCATCCGCCGCTTCATTGATCAGCATGATCAATATCCTTTTGAAAAGAAAGGTATGTTCATCTGTCAATGGTTCCGATGATTCTTCCACAGGTGTTTTATAATCAAAATAGCCTCTGCCTGATTTCCGTCCGTACCATCCGGCCTTGACCAGGTTGACTTGCAACTGCGAAGGGCGGTAGCGCGAATCAAAATGCATCGCGGTCCATACCGATCGCGTTACTGCTTCATTGATGTCATTGCCGATAAAATCCATGAGTTCGAAAGGGCCCATTTTAAAACCGCCGAGACGCTTAACCGCTACGTCAATCATCGCGGGGGTTGCTATTTGTTCTTCAGCCATCCGGAGTGCTTCGCCATAGAATGGTCGTGCTATGCGGTTGACGATAAAACCTGGGGTATCTTTTGCGAGGACAGTAGTCTTGCCCCATGAAGTGATTTCCTGCTTAACCTTGTTGGTGACATCCTCTGAAGTCTGCAAGGCAGGAATGATCTCCACTAGTTTCATCAGGACCGGTGGATTAAAAAAGTGAATGCCGATAAACCTTTCCGGGTGTTTCAATCCATTGGCCAGCCCGGTGATGGATAATGAAGATGTATTTGAAGCCAGGATGGCAGTCTCTTCTAATAAAGGCTCAATCAGTGAAAACAATTTCTTTTTCTCTTCTTCAAGCTCCACAATGGCTTCGATGACGAGATCGCTTCCTTCAATACTGTGCAGCTGGTCTACAAAATACATGCGGCCAAAAACGGCCTTTGCTTCCTGGTCGGTGATTTTTCCTTTCTCTGTTAGTTTGTTAAGCGAGAGTAAGATCGTGTCACGGGCTTTAGGCATAGCATTTGGATATGCATCAAAAAGGATGACTTCAAGACCTGCCATAGCTGCTACCTGGCCGATGCCGATGCCCATTGCTCCTGCTCCTATGACAGCTACACGTTTCATTTGCCGGTGAAATTAGCTTTGCGCTTTTCTAAAAATGCACTCACGCCTTCGTGGTAATCGGCTGTTTTTCCAGCGGTGGTTTGAATTTTCTCTTCCATGTCCAACTGGTCAGCGAGATTATTTTCAAAAGTTGCATTCAGGGCTCGTTTGGTGAGCGCTAATCCTCGTGTTGGCATCGCAGCAAGTCGTTGACTTAGCTTCGTGACGTATTCCTCCCAATCTCCATCAGGGATGGCTTTATAAATCATCCCCATGGCTTCTGCATCCTTTGCCGCGACTTTTTCTCCAAGCATCATCAAGGCACTGGCCCTTTGAAACCCGATGAGCCTGGGGAGGTGATAGGTACCTCCGCTATCGGGAATAAGTCCGATATGACTAAATGCCTGAAGAAAATAGGACGATTCTTTGGCGATGACAATATCGCAGGCCAGGGCAATATTGGCTCCTGCGCCTGCTGCTGCGCCATTTACTGCTGCGATCACGGGCATTTCAAGATCACGTAATCTGGTGATGATGGGGTTATAATGTTCGGCCACTATGCTTTGCAGCGGTGGGCCATTTGGATCCGTCACTTCATTGAGGTCTTGGCCGGCGCTGAAAGCTTTGCCTTCGCCGGTGATGACAAGACAACGTGTTCCATCCTCTGCACATCGATCAAGCAATTGCTGCAAGCCAATGGCCATCTCCCGGTTAAAACTATTATACCGGTCGGGTCGATTAAGCCTGATGGTAGTGATATCGCCGTCCTTCGTACAAATTAGCGTGTTTGTAGGTGTAGGTGTCATGCCTGGTGGTGTAATTTAGTCCTATAAAGTAAAGCTATTTTTGGTAGATGCGTCAGTGCTCCGTTTTGCCCCCAACCCTCTCGCTGCCCAATCGAGGCGGGATTTCTTTAGTCAGGGGCGGATGCAATACGCCCCTGACACTCATCAATCCATATACAAGGCAAGGCCTTTAAGATAGTGGCCTTCCGGATGGAATATAGAGACTGGATGGTCAGGACCCTGCCCTAGTTCGTGCACGACCCTGGCAAGTCGGCCTGACTCTATGGCTGCAGCGACGATGGTATTATGGAAAAGAGGTTTATCAACAACCTGAGAACAGGAAAAGGTGAATAGCATTCCTCCTTTTTTTACTCTGGCCATCGCCATCATATTGAGGCGTTTGTAGGCTTGTACGGCATTGTGTCGTTTGCTCAGGCTTTTGGCAAAAGCAGGTGGGTCTACGATGACGATATCAAACATCAGGTCCGTATCGCCAAGCCATGTGAGCACATTTTCTTTGATGGATTGATGGGTTCCTTCAAACGTGTTGATGGTCAGATTTTTTTCAAGCAATTCGAGGGCGCCGACAGAAGAGTCTATCGAGACTACATGCTTTGCACCTCCTTTGAGTGCATACACCGAAAAGCCACCTGTATAACAAAAGCCGTTGAAGACCTCTTTTCCGAAAGCATATCTGCGGATCAGTTCACGATTTTCGCGCTGATCAAGAAAGAAGCCTGTCTTTTGTCCTGTCTCCACATCAATAGCAAAAGCAACGCCGCCTTCATGCACGATCAGCTCACCGGGTGATACGCCTTGCACCCATGCATCGGTGATGCGGTGTGCATAGTTGGATGGTAAGGCGTCTTTACTTTTGGAATACACAGATTGAATGGGTATCCCGGGAAGATGGATGAGTGCTTTTGCGATCATCGGGATCGCTTTATACATGCCGATGGAATGTGCTTGCACTACAGCCACTGGACCGTATACATCAATGATCAATCCCGGGAGTTGATCCCCTTCTCCATGTACAAGCCGAAACGCATCCGTATAGCCCGGTATGATCATTCCCAAAGAAAGTCTGTACTGCGCTGCCGCTTCAAGTCTTGATTGCCAAAAGTCCTGGTCTGGATTGACTTCTTCAAAAGCTATCAGTCGGATAGATAAACTGCTGTCCTGGTAGTGGCCGGTTCCCAGCACCTCGCCTTTGGAATCCTGGACTACGACTGTCTCACCATCAGCCAGACCTTCTGTACCGGATTGAATAGCGCGGGAGAATATCCAGGGGTGACGGCGGAGGACAGATTGCTCACGGCCTTTGTGGAGTTTGATGATTTGCATGGGGAGCAAAGGTACTTGATATAGGAGAAGTTGAGAAGTTGAGGGAGTGATCTGGTGATCGAGTGATCGAGTGATCTGGGATTAGGGGGCTAACTGGTTAAATGAATAATTACAGAATTGGGAACAGTTGACTATTGACTGTTGATAGTTGACTTTTCAATTACAGAATTGGGAGCAGTTGACTGCTGACTGCTGACATAGACCTAAAATCGTGTCTGGCGCAGGAATCCCACCACAACCTCCCCAAGGAACCGCGCTTGAGATTATCACCTCACACAGCCTGTCCCGAATTTTGTCAGGAGCTGTTCATGTTCATTCATCACAGACTAAAAATATAGGCATGGTTGTACCAGTCTTCAGTGGGCAAAGAGTGAGGTATCATACTTGTATTTTTACGTAGCCATTTCAACGAAGCCTACCTGTAGAGTCCCTTATCCGATTTAACTCATTTCAACAAGCGGTGATTGAGCTGGTTCCATATTTCATGCATGCCTCCTTCCCAAAACCTTTTGGCAGTAATGCATGATGCTTTCGATCACCGGATTGAGTTCGCGGGCGAGTACCTCTATCGGCTTGCGCCGCTTATGGATCTCCATCTCTCGGAACTTCTGGCGTATGGCTTTCTTTGATGCTATGCGCACAAAGGTGCCCTGCATCAGCTTCCGACGCCCATTGTTCTCCGCTTTGAGCCATCTTTTCACCTACAGCGATACCTATCTGTCCTTGCATTAGTGAGATAGTACCTTCAACATCGCAATTGAAATTGCTGTTAGAAATGAGTTATCTAATTGATTTTCAATTAGTAACGCCCAAATGACGAATGACTTTTAGTGGCGTTTATATGTAACACCTATTGAATTTCCAAAATTTTATAAAACGTTAAACTTTGTTTAAAATGGACTGTTTAAGTAATTTCATTGATAGTTAAACAAATCCAGTTTAATTATGAACTTACTTATCTAACAATTTCTTAAACACTGAAATTATGTCTCACCTTCTACTGCAGATTTTACCAATCGCAAATGACAATTACGTTGCCTTCACATTTTTTGTGGGCACCATGGCTATGATGGCTGCCTCTGTATTCTTTTTCTTTGAAATGAACAATGTGCCGCAGAAATGGCGGACTTCTGTTCTCGTTTCCGGCCTTATCACCTTTATAGCTGCCGTACACTACTATTACATGCGGGACTACAATCTGGAAACGGGTGAATCACCCGTATTTTTCCGATATGTTGACTGGATACTTACCGTGCCCCTGATGTGTGTCGAGTTTTATCTGATAACAAAGAAAGCAGGTGCAAAATCAAAGCTGTTATGGCAACTTATCTCTGCATCACTAGTCATGTTAGTAACCGGCTATATTGGTGAAGCTATTTACGGCAAAGAAACACAAAGCTGGATTTGGGGATTGATAAGCGGATTAGCTTATTTTTACATTGTGTACCTGGTCTGGTTTGGTGAAGTGGCAAAACTGGCTGGTAATTCAGGCCCTGCGATCTCCAAAGCAGTAAAAACACTTGGATGGTTTGTACTGGTAGGATGGGCTATCTATCCAATTGGTTACATCGCTGGTACAGCTGGCGGATTTTTTGGTTTCCCTCTTTTTGAAGGGCTTTCTATGGATATTGTTTATAACATAGGGGATGCCATCAATAAAATCGGATTTGGCTTAGTGATTTATGCACTGGCAAAATCTGATAAGGAAACGTATCCTGCTGCTGCTTAAGTGATATGTAAGAGTGCAATACCCTTGGTATTGCACTCTTTTTTTTAAACTAACTGAAATAATTAGTGATGTTAAAGATTAGCCTATTACTGTCAGGTTGTATCCTTATTCTTTTCCATCACTATCTATTTACAGTTGGCACAGACATCCAGTTTGTTATTTTTTTGTGCGGCATCCTTCTGCTGGGTGTACCGCATGGGGCAGCTGATTTGTTGGTAGCAACACAAACCGCAGGGCATAGTAAAAAACATTTTTCCAAATTTCGTTTCCTGGCTGTCTATATCAGCCGCCTTCTTCTATTTGCTTTCACCTTGTGGTTGTTTCCTGTAATAGGTACTTTTTTGTTTATTTTTTTTGCGGCCTATCATTTTGGCGAAACAGATTTATACCAGTTCAAAACCCATACATGGCTAGGTAAATTATTCGTGATTGCTTATGGATTGCTTATCCTCGCTGTTATGCTGCTGCATCATTTTGAAGACGTGAAATCTTTCTTACAAATGTTTCAGGCTGGAAGGGAGAATATGGTGCTTTTAAACTGGCTTGATATACACAGGTACATCATCATTTCTGTTTCAGGGATGTTATTTTTCACAACTACTTTTATCTATTTTTTAAAGAACAATACTACGGGCGTAAAAGATACCGGAGCGTTTTTAGTTCGCTTAGCCATTATTCTATTTATTCTGTTCAATCTGCCTATGTTACTTGGCTTTACGTTTTATTTCGTTGTCTGGCACTCTGTTTTGTCGCTCAATAATATCCTTATCTATTTACATAAAGATAAAACGTATGATATAAAAAGCATCGGTAAGCAAATAGGCTTATACAGCTTGCTTGCCATTGGGGGAATTTGTGCTTATGGGTTAACAAGTTTTATGCTTATCAGCAGCAATGCTGTAGTAGGTTACCTTATTCTGGGACTTGCTGTGCTCACTGCGCCGCACATGCAAATCATGCATGACATGTACAATAATTTCAGACAAATAAAAGCTGCTGAAAATTAAGCATCAACGGTAGATGACTAATAAAAACGCCGCTCCATATTTGATATCATCAACACCTCAGAAATAATAATCGCGGCAATGATAGGTAATCTAATTTTTGTATTCGAAATAAATAATACCTTTCAAATTACTAAATACTTTACCAAGGCCCACTCGGGTGAGTAATAGCAAATTGCACATACCGTTCCGCGTCAGTCGCGGGTATAGGAGTACTGTATTTGTTACTTAGATCACCTCTCCTTGGAAATGAAATCTTCCGTGAACCAAAAAACAGCAAATGCGTTAAGCTGCTGTTAGCTGCTGTTTTGTGACGTTACTGCAGCGGTATTGGTAATTCATATTTTCGGCTACCGTCTTCTGCGCTCACTTCAAACAAAATAAGAATTAAGGTTGAATACGCATCTTTTTTCTCAACATCAATTGTAAAATCAAATTTGCCCCATTCTGGTGCGCCGGCGTCGGTCATACTAAAACCCGTTTTCAATTCATTATGTCCATCCTCGACCACCCAATTAAAGCTTGCTTCAAAAATCTGAGCTTGTCCTTGGACACGGAATTTATGTTCATCTACTTTTTCAAGCGTTACCTGGCGAAAACGCTCATTTGAAAATTCTTTAGCAATTTGCTTTTGGGGTTCGATGGACTTTGCTATTTGGGCTGTATCGCTGGAAAGCAATGTGTCACCGCTTTTAATATCGTCGCTATTCTGTTTTTTGCATGCAAATACTAGCAAGATTAATAGCCAAATTGATGATTTCATATTCATTGTTTTATAAATTTGAGATGGTCCTCCTTTAATTGACAACTATTAGGTTGACGGCTTGGAGCAGGCGGGGATCTTACCACTCAACGTATTACGAAGCCTACATACTCAAATATACGAAAAACTGTCCTACAAAGCACGTCAGCCCGCATGCGCAAAGCCACTTTTATATCCGAGTTGCCGTCACCCAGTTTAAGTCGCGATGTCGCCAGGTCTTTTTGTCACAATATTATAATTGCCATGCCGAATTATTTTTTGGATTTGGCTTTAACCTGTCTTGGCTTAGGCTTGAGTGTTGCTTCGTATTTTTCAATCCATTCCTTTGCACTCATTTTTTTCATTAATTCACCAATGAGTTTAAAGGGTATCTCATCCAACTTCTTAAAGCGGACACAAGTTTTACCCATGTCCAGTTTTTGCTTACTGTGCTTGGGATATTCGGTTACGAACCATTTCAATAATAGGGGATCGGAATAAATACCCATATGGTAAAAATTAATAGAATCCTTTTGCGAAGCAATTCCTGCGAATGGGAGCGGCTCGATGGGTTTACAATGGTAACCCGCAGGATAAAGGGTATGCGGAATAACATAACCCAATCCACCATAACTTATGGCTGCTTCAAATCCTTTGGGTAGGTTTTTTACAATGACATTGTGCAGTTTGTTAAAAGGTTCTGCTCTGTCCTCCGGAAGATTGATCAGAATATCTTTTACGGTCTTTCCAGTTGCCTTCATATATTATTGATTTTGGATTTGTTTTCGATGGCTATCTCGAGTAACAGAATTGTGTCAGAATACTTTTCTCGAACTTCGGGTTATATTGTTTTGTCAAAATAGTGCTGAGAAGATTTAAAGTCCCAAGAAGGTAGTTTCAAGCCGAGAACGAATATTGTTAAGTATTTCATCAGCTATATGTGAGAATGTCTGTCTGTGGGTATTGGCTACGCGACGACCAAGGATGCTCGTAGGCAGGCCGACTGTGTTTGAGGCTGTTCCAAGGGCACCTTCGTCCAAATTTACGTTTTCATTTTCAATTCTTATCCCTGCATATGAGCAGCCAATGTTATCTGATGTCATGATTTATAACCCTTTAGGTACTGATAATGTAGAAGATCTTGTAATACACCATTAAAGGGAAAGTACTCCATGTATTCCACAAGCTTCCCATAGGATGTTTGTGGTTCTTTTGAGTCAATCTGAAATTGTTGCCCTTCAATTGCCTTAAAGTCAACAAAATCTAAGTTAATTAGAGAGCTTGAAAAAATGTCCTTATCTGAATGAAGTATTCCAAGTCTGTATAAGTAGTTGATTGAGAACTGTTTTAATGTGTACCAGCTTGCGGCCGCTGTAATCTTTTTACCTATAATTAAATGCCTTTCTTCAAATCGATTTAATGGTCCTGTATATAGATGAAAAACTTCATCTCCAGGATCGCCTACGAAATACTGTTTTAGCTGGAACACAATTTTTACATCTTTCAAAGGTTCGTCATCATTTAGAAACGCAACAATATTTTTGGACGGACTTAGATTTGCCGCCACGAGTCTACAACCAATATGTTTTAAGCAGTATTTATAAAAGTTCCTTTTGTCCTCAAGCCACGAGTCATGAAAAATCATCTTAAAGTCAATAAATTTTGAGCCCTTAATTGTTTGTTCATTGTTAAGATAAAATTCAATGACTTTCGTATAGGCTGAATCCATTTTTGCACTTCTTGCATTGTTGCAATTTTGGCAGAGTGATTTTTGAAATTTAAAATAGTCAGAATCTGGCCCATGGATCTTAATTAACTCATTACTTTTCCGATATCGAAGGAGGCCTAATTTATCATTTTGGAAAAAGTTAGATCCATAGAGTAGATTAATATCTGTCTTTTTATACTTATGTTCTCGGGACAATTCAGCAGAACCGCACCACCAACAGATTTCTCTGTAATTCCATTCTCTTAATATGCTTTTATTCCAGTACAATCTTTGTAATTGATATCAGATAACTTGTTTATACCTCCACCTCTTCAACCCAAAAGAACAACAATCCACCCCATTAAGCCAGATTGCTGCACTTTCCACAAGAATCATTGGTGCAACAATTTTACCCCATCATGATCAGCAAGTTGATCGAATCCTTGCCGAGGCAGACTAAATATAATGCTTATTTTTAGGAGGTCTCAAATACCCTGATGACCATCAAAGTGACCAGTCTCTACCGGGAATCTAGTCCTATTGGATAGTGAATGCAACGGCATCATCGAACTCGTCCCGACAGCAAATGATTGTGATGCTAAAAACATTTGAAATATTCGAAAGGCTCCTTGCAGGAAAGGCAACGATAAGCTGCTTTGCAAGGCGTAGCTCCATACCTGCTGATCATTTCTGTCTCCGTCGATCCGCACTGTGGACAGCTTCGAGGCTTACCTTCATATTCGTGATCTCCGGTCTTTCCATTTGGTGGGGCGATACCATAGGTGTGTAGTTTCTCATTTCCTTCTTCACTGATCCAGTCTGTGGACCAGGGAGGTGAGATTTCCATTTCAATATGAGTATCTGTAAGCCCTGCTTCTTCAAGCCTAGCCCTGACAAGGAAAGGAATCACATCAATGGCAGGACAACCCGAATACGTAGGCGCCAGGTCTATCCTCCAATGCCCGTTTTCAGGACGGATATCAAGGACCATCCCCAGATCCACAATAGATACAACGGGGATTTCAGGATCGGCCACTTCGTGCAGTAGGCCTGCGATCTGTCTGCGGATGATATGTGTGTTGTGCACTAACAATAAAGGACGCCTCTAATAACTGCTTGATAAATAAAAATACATGTTGATTTTCAACGCATTAAAGGAGTTGCACTTAGTTATTTAATTGTTATTAGCAGCGCCCTAAAATACATTGATGCAAAAAAAAATTACCAGGTCATCTGCGGATAGGTACGCTGCATGTATTGCAGTTCGGTGAGTATGTACCCCATCTGTTCAGTATGTCTGCCTTCTTTACCTCCGTATAACATCACTTCGCCCTCCGGTAGTTTCAATCCTGCCTGTGCAGCGACTGCTGAAACGCGCTGTTGCCATTCCGGTTGTATAAGCGATATATCTAGGGCAACTCCTTCAGCAAGAAGTGCTGACTCATAATACGCCAGCGTAAACATCTCGCCGGTATATCTCCATAGTTCGTTAATAGCTACCTGCATTTTGGCGTGACTTTCTTCTGTACCGTCTCCGAGACGTATCACCCATTCGCTGCTATAGCGATAGTGGTATTTTATTTCCTTCAGTGATTTGACGGCGATGGCATTGAGTTGTGGATCCGGATGACTGGTGAGGCTTTCGTACTGCAACAGATTGAATGCATCGTACAGAAACTGCCTCATGATGGTATGGCCAAAATTTTTGTTGGCCTGTTCTACTAAAAGCAAGTTATAATATTCGTTTTCGTAACGCAACATAGCGAGGGCGTCCTCATGGGTATGCTGTCCCGGGAGAGAGGCGATATATTGGTAGAGGAGTCTTGCCTGACCGATGAGATCAAGTGAAATATTGGTCAGGGCGATATCCTGTTCGAGTACAGGGCCGTGTCCGCACCATTCGCCCAGGCGCTGTCCGAGGATGAGGGGGTTGTCTGCGAGGTGGAGGAGATATTTGATTTTAACGTCCATGGTTTGGGAAGATATTGAGAATCAAAATTAGGATGTTAGGGTTGAATAGAGGTGGTTTATGGAAAAAAAGGCGGAAGGGCGGATGAAGCTTAAGAGGCGAAAGAGGCCTTAAGAGGCATAAGAGGCGGAAGAGGCTTAAGAATAAAAAGGCTTAAGAGGACATGTTCATAGGCTATCCCGCTTTGTCCCCAGGGTTGAGCAGTAAACGGGTCGAGCGAAGAGAGATCCCGCCTAAATGCAAGGCACTTGCAGCGGGAGGCAGAGCCCGCAGGGCGAAGGGGCAAAAAAGGCAGAAGGGCGGAAGAAGCCTAAGAGGCTAAATCATTAATCTATCATATTTTCAAAAATACATACTCAACGTATTCATAATCTGTGAATTAAAGATTAGTTATTTTTTGATATGACAAAAAAATAATTATGTTTTCGATATTGCCCACCACTGAGCAAAGGATTAACTTTGGCTTTTGTTTCAAATCCGATTATCCCATGAAGTTTCACCTCAAACTCTGGCCTTTAGCGCTTGTCCTATTGACGTTCGCCTCCTGTCTTGAGCCGGAAGACCCGATTGAATTTCTCCCTGTCACTGCGCCCGCGAACCAGGAATCAAACACCGTCGTGTGGGAATGGTCAGAAGTCTATCTGACCATCGAACGTGATCTCCAGGGATTTCGCCCTGCACCGACCTGCAGAGCTCTCGCCTACATTAATATGGGCGCTTTTGAAACGGTCATTCCAGGAATGGAAAAATACAAGTCCCTGAGTAATGTGATCGACGGTTTCCCGACCACCACACTTGAGGATGCCCCGACCCAGATCAACTGGCCTATAGCCCTCAACGCCTATTACGCCAGAGCCCTTACTTTTTTCCTTTACAATGCTAATCAGGATCAGCTGTTTGAGATAGAAAAAACAGAATCCACGCAACTTGCCAAGCTAAGCCAAAACGTTCCCCAGGGACTTGTGCAGGCCTCCATCCGATGGGGTCAAAAAGTGGCGAATACGATAATCTCTTATTCCGAAACTGATGTAGAAGGTGCTAACCAAGTTCGTATAGGTCGTCCGTCAGATTATTTTCCACCGGTTGGAGAAGGGCTGTGGACGCCCACTTTACCTGACCTGAGTTCTGCTCTATTTCCATACTGGGGAAAAGTCAGGGTCTTTGGTGCCAATCAAAGCGACCTGCTTTCACTTCCTCCTACTTATGACTACAGTACTGATCCTGCAAGCGCATGGTACAAAGACAATCTCGAAGTAGCTGAGGCCGTCAACAATATGACGGATGAAAACAGGTGGATCGCTGAGTTCTGGAGTGATGACCTCACCGGACTGACCTTTAGCCCTCCTGCCAGGATTATCGCTGTAGCCAATCAGGTGATCAAACTAGAAGATCTGAACCTCGAAGAAACCCTTCACATGTATTGCAAATTGGGGATTGCCCTCAACGACGCATCTGTTGGCGCTTGGAAATCAAAATATGTTTACAACACCGAGCGTCCTGAAACATTTATCCGAAAATATATTGACCCGGATTTCAAACCTATTCTTGGTGAGGCCATAGGCACACCTGGATTGACTCCTTCCTTCCCAGGCTACCCCTCAGGCCACAGTACCTTTGCCGGAGTTTGCTGGAGGATCTTTGATCATTTTTTCGGAGCTCAATATGAATTTACCGACCACTGCCATTTTGGAAGAACTGAATTTGCCGGATACCCGCGCACCTACAACACATGGAAAGATCTGGCGGACGAAAATGCTTATTCAAGAATTCCCCTGGGTGTGCATATCCGCATGGATTGCAGTGAAGGCCTTAGACTGGGCAATGTCATAGCTGGAAAAGCATTGGATCTGGATCTACAGAAATAAGTATTCTCTGTATAAACCCTATACCATAAGAGGAAAAAGGTTGGCTTACTTACAGCCAACCTTTTTCTTTTAGTTTCATACCTGCCAGGACCTTTGCTAAAACACAGGCATCGTCATCTAATATGCCGGAGTAGCAACTTTAACAAATACCTTAGCGTTTTAGCATCATACAATTTTTCTTCATGAAGGTCCTTATACTGCTTCCGCTGCTATTCATGTTGTTAACCACTCCGGTTAGCGGGCAGAACTCCAAGCTGGCAGACCAATACTACCTGGAAGGAGAATATCAGAAGGCCGGAGACCTCTCCCTCAAGCCCCACGAGACGGCCAAAAAGAATGGCAACTTCATCTACTTCAACAAGTATATAGAATGCCTGCTGGCGCTCAGAGAATATGACCGAGCCGAAAAAGAGATCCAGGCTCAGATGAAAGCTCAGCCGGATGATTACAGTATGCTGGTGACCCTCGGAAATGTACAGGAGCGCATTGGCAATTATGAAGCAGCACAAGCATCATACCGTCTGGCAATTGCAAAACTGCCTCCCCGCATTGATGCCATCACCAGACTGGGCAATGCTTTCCTGGGACAAGCCAAATATGATGAAGCCATCGTGACCTACGAAAAAGGAGAACAATTGCTTGACAAACCGGGCATTTTCTCTTATCAGCTCGCAGACTTGTATAAGCGAAACGGGGATATGTCTAAGATGATCGAGCAATATCTGTATTCACTGCAGTCGAGTCCTGACAGGCTGGAGAATATACAAAACATGCTGCAGAGGTCGCTCAAGGCTGAAGACTATCCTGAGTTGTTATCGCAACTCTACGTGTTCATCCAGGACTACCCGGAGACCGATTACTTTCCTGAAATGCTTGCATGGACGTTTATGCAACAGAAAGACTACAGCAAAGCCATGCGCCAGGCGAAAGCCCTTGACAAGCGCATGGGCGAAAACGGCTTGAGAGTTTACCGGCTTGCTACGATCGCCGCAAACGACCAGGACTATGTCACCGCCATTGACGGTTTTGAATATATCCTTACCAGCCAAAGCCCGGGTTCACCGTATTACCTGGAAGCAAAAAGGGCAAGTCTGGCCACCAAGCGCAGACAGATTACTGAAAACTACAGCTATACCATAGAGCAGCTCAGGGTACTTGAAGCAGAATATATCGCTACCATTGACGCCAATGGTATCCATGCCGGCACCGCGCTTATCGTTTCCGAACTGGCTATGCTCGAAGGCTTATACATCAATGACCTGGCCAAAGCGATTTCCTATCTGGAGCAGGTGGTCAACCTTCCCGGTATTAACAATACGGTGCAGGCTTATGCAAAACTAGACCTGGGCGATTATTATTTGATGTCCGGTGAGATATGGGAAGCTACCTTGTTGTATTCACAGGTTGATAAAGCTTTCGTTGAAGATCTGATCGGACAGGATGCCAGGTTTAGAAATGCAAAACTCTCCTATTACAACGGCGATTTCGAATGGGCACAAACCCAGTTTGATATCCTCAAAACGTCAACCTCCAAACTGATCTCCAATGATGCACTCGACCTGAGCATTTTCATCATGGACAATCTCGGGCTCGACAGCAATACGCATGCCCTCAGCGAGTATGCCCAGGCAGAACTCCTGATCTTTCAGAATAAACTGGATGAGTCAATTGAAAAACTTACGATCCTGGGAAATATATATTCCGAACACGGACTGAAAGATGATATCCTCTATCTCGAAGCGAAGCTCTACGAAAAGAAAAGAGATTACCTCAAAGCCGATACGTTGTACCAGGAAATTATCACCACCTTCCCTGAAGAAATCCGGGCAGACAATGCCTTGTATAATCAAGCCCAGCTCTATGAGCATCAGCTAAATGATCCCGAGAAAGCCAAGGCCTGTTATGAAAAGCTGTTTATGGAATACACGGACAGCACCTTTGCTATTGAAGCGAGGAAACGCTTCCGGGAACTGCGCGGGGATTTTGATACGGAAGAGGAAATGCAGTAAATTAGGAAATAGGAAA
>JAWXAW010000083.1:0-37659 GCA_034439675.1 Saprospiraceae bacterium
GCCATCATGAATTCAATCCCACTAGCATTGACTTCCCCTGCATTGAATAAATCTCCACTACCGGTACCTCCGCTAGCTGACAGATCCGAACCCAGTAAATTGGTATAATGATTATAAAATAGGACTAATTGGCCTGAAAGCGCATTTCTGTTGTATCGAATACCCAACTCGTAATTGACACTGTTTTCCGGAAGTGTTTCATCCTTTACACCCGGTGGAGAAAATCCCTTATGGATGCCAATGAACCCACTCAAATAGGTTGAATATTTGTAATCAATCCCAATACCCGGTATGAAAACACCAACATGATTCATGCTTTCTTTCAGGTTGGTTCCGTTTCGATCAGGATCGCTTTTACCGTAATTCATTTCCTCGAGTAGTATATTTTCATAACGGAGGCCAGGGATCGCTGTAAATCTTCCATGTTTTAATCTGTACTGGATATGGGAAGCGAAAGCCTTTGCGCGCTTCACCAGATTACTTTCAGTACCCGGAATGCCAGGCGTGGTTAATACCATCACACCATTTTCCATCGCGTAGAGATCGTCCCATTGAAAACGATCGATTTCGTCAGTATGAAAACGAATACCAATATTGATGTCATGTGTGATGGCATCGGTTACAAAATTGAAATCAAGTACAGTCTGAATACCTTCTGCATAGTACGATCTGTTATTAGCCCGGATAGTAAGTGAATTTGGGTTAACACTGGTAGTACCTTTCAGGATTGAAAATGCCTCACCATATACGGTCGGGTCTTCCAGTATCTTTCCGATTGCTTTTTTAATTCCGGTACTGTCCGTTACGTTATCCAGCTTGTACCAGTTTCGGGTGAAATCAGTACGGTAAGCCGTGGTAGTTATATGGAAAGACCTTGACAGATTGATAAAATGGGTTATGGAAAACTGGGTTTGATCCGTTTTCATGAGGTCTTTCTGAGATCCTGAATATCGTCGGTAAGGATTTGAAGCAAAATCTTCTTCTGTAAGACCCAGGTATGTTTCATGGGAGGTCTCTGTTGCTTTACCGATTTTAAAAGTTACAGATTGATAGGTTTTAGCATCAGGATTTGTATTTATTCTGAACTTGGCCAGGTAGTCCCTTTTAGCGAAACCCGTTTTTCCGCCACCTTCTAGTTCCTTAAAGCCTTGCGATCCATATTGGAACCCCTCAGCCAGATAGGCTATGTTTTTATAAGCATTACCTACGTAAGCATGAATATTACTACTTCCATAACTTCCTCCGATAAGATTGACTCTGCCGGTAAATTCGGTTGGAATCTGAGTAGAGATAAGGTTGATGGCACCTCCGGTTGTGAATGGCCCGTATTTTATCTGAGAACTTCCCTTTAAAATTTCAACTCCTTGCATCCTGCCTATGGTTGGAAAATAATACGCTGCCGGATCCGCATATGGGGCAGGAGCCATGAGAACCCCATCTTCCATAATGGTTATTTTAGAACTGCGTTCAACTCCGGTGCCGCGCAAGCCAATATTGGGCCTAAGACCAAAACCATCCTCTTCCTGGATATTAATACCAGGCACCGATCTTAGTGTGCGATTAATATCCGTGTATGAAAATTTTTCTATTTCCCGGGGTGATATGTAATGTACAGAACCAGGTATTTCTTTTAATCCTGAATGGCCCTGGGTCATGATGACAGCTTCACCCAGTGCTGATATGGATTCGATCAGGTAAAAATGATTTATTAGTGTATCTGCAGTACTGATCATGATTTCTTTTCGGATAGTTTCATAACCTATGTACGCTACCACCATTTGATAAGACCCGAAAGGGATCCCAGCCACCAGGTAATTCCCCCTGCCATTCGTTGAGGATCCATATCCAGTTTTCTCAAGAAAAACACTTGCTCCCGGGAGTACAGTTGTACTATCTGACATAAATATCTTACCTGCCAACGTGGCGGTCTGTGCAAAAGAATTTGAAAGTAGAGCTGAGGTGAGGAGGATGAAAATTACTTTTTTCATGGATTGCTTTATTCCTTTTTTTACAATAGCGGCTAAGGTACTATTTAGATATAATCTAAACAAATATTAAGACAAAAATATCTTTTTATATACTTCTATATGATTGATTATCTTTTGTTTAGATATAATTTATTTTCCTTCCTGAGATAGGTATCCTATTTTTGGCGTTGGGAAGGATGATTTATTGGCAGATTATTTTGGCCATGGTTTAGCCCTAGCTTCAACTCATTTTCCGTTCCATTATACCCAAGTGAGCATGGTTTCGAACGTTGATCTGATAATTTATTTGGATTACGTGACTGTGCCAATGGGCACATCAAATCTCCATTGTTTGTTGATGGCGAGACCTGCTTGTCAGGGTCAGGAGTAAGACTCATTCCGACAGGCATACGCATTTCATGCAGCTCCCTTTATCCGCTTTGTTTTTTATTTTGGGTGTGTTGCCAGCTTCTGGAAAGGTATCATCTGCTTCTTCTGATCCGCCAAAGTCTTCTCAGGAAATGGCTGATGTAGGGAATTGTGGATCAGATGTATCTATGGAATCTGCAACGAATTTTCTACCAATTACTTTTTATGTTTTAGTTGTAGATGATCCCTGAGATATCGCCAATCCTACGCACATCTTACTCAGCATGAGTGGTGAAGCTATCACGAGCAACCATGGTGGTAGTATTTGTTGTCCTGTTGGTTTTGATAACGACATCCTGTTCGTTGGAGATGCAACCCTGGTTGGGTGATGTGACTTGAAGAGAGTATCCTGCTCCTACGTATAATAGATTTATGATATAATCATGACGTTTATCAACTCCAGTATTCAGTAAAAATACTTCATATGATGACACTTTTGGATGGTTGCTGCGATTTTAAACTACGATATTGAATGATCTTTACCAGATTATAAGCTATAAAAAAGCAATAATTATTTGAGTCCTGATTACGCATGCGCCTTAATCCAACTGTCAAGCATAGGGGCAGCACTGAATTCTGGTTTATCTAAATCAGATGGCTCATTCATAGAAGCCCTTAGTTCTTTCATTGCTGGTACATAATCAATCTCCTTGCTTTGAAATTTATCGACGGTCCGTATCACACGTTCAACATCCCAGTTAAACATACTTTCATAAAAATGAGAAGGATGAGAACATCTTCTGATTCGCTCTCTGAAAAGATTAGCCTGGATCAGCACCCCTTTTCGAACAGGTTCTTCGAAAATAGAAGGATGATCGACAGGGTTTGAGGCCAGAAATTGAAATACTTCAGGTGCCCAGTCTGTCTCCAGATAGCCAAGAAGTTCCTGCTTCCATTCCGGATTTGTTTTCATTTTTGCAACAGCCGCATTTTGAATTTCTGAAGGCTGATTGTCTCCGGTAAATACAAGAATGGAGCCCAAGTTTTTCAGTACATCGCATGTATCGATTTCTGCCAAAATGCGCAAGTGATTTTCATCTGCACTGCTGGCAGCGTACTGAATCGCCGCCACTTGTTTTTTTGCGGAGAATGCAATTTGCGCTACTAATAATGAGGACAATCCCACAAGGCTAACCAACGCCACAAAGGCTGACGGCCATTTATAAATGGCTAATGGAATAGCTGACCTAATATTTTCATTTAATAAGATAACACTAATCAGCATCATCAATATTGGAATAAGGATATAAAACATGGGAAGCAAATATCTGGCAGGACCGGCCAGATGTCCGCTTTCTCCTTTAAATAGTCCGGCCAGACCAGCAAAGATCAATGTGGCAAGGACGGAAATGGTGACATATAAGGTGCGTGTTGATTTGATAGCAGACACCCATTCAAATCCACCTTTCCCGCTAATGATCAATGCTACTATGCCCATGCATATCACAAAGGCCAGATTGAGGATGATGATTCCCAAGGCATATCCAACGCCTGCATCGCCTCCAGGCATTGATCTGGAATAAAATGATGTTACCAGGTAAGATAGGATGAGAGCAGCTATGCCCACAAAGACGTTGCCAATAAAACTCATGTTATAGTAATTTGATAAGGTGTATGATTCAAGTATCAAGCCCACTAACCATATCCAGGGATAGGCGTCCCACAGCCCTGAGTTGAAACTATCTAAGCCAACCAAGGAAAATGGTAAGTGTCTTTAGTCCTTTTGAGTCCTTTTTAAGTTCATATTTATTATTTTGAATTCAAAAGCACTTCCCCAAGACTTAGTTTTTTATCCACCTCAGGCCTGCCTTTAGCATCGAGCTTAATAGAAATACACTGTGTCTCTTTATCATGTTCAAGGAACAGGTAGTAGCCTTTTTGTGCAACATCCGTGAGAAAAGCAGTTTTCTCCTCAAGGGTGACCAACGGACGTATATCATAGCCCATGATGTAGGGTAGGCCGACATGATGTGCAGATGGAATAAGATCTGCGGCATAAATGATTTTAACCTTATCGTTGACCCTGATCTCAGGTAACATCATTGATTCAGTATGTCCATAAGACAAACGAATGCTGATGTTCTGATCCCACATGTATCCCTCTTCTTCCGGAATAAAATGTAAAACATTTGCGTCCAGCAAAGGGACAAAATTTTCTTTCAGAAAAGAAGCTCTCTCGCGTGCATTGGGCGTAAATGCCCAATTGTAATGCCTCAGGGTCGTCCAGTATTTTGCGTTTGGAAAGGCAGGTAAGAGTTGCCCATCAGCGTCCTTTTTTACAGCACCACCAACGTGATCAAAATGGAAATGGGTGAGCAATACATCCGTGATCGTCTCCGGTGAATATCCTGCATGTGCCAGGGAACTCATCAAAGTATCTTCGCCATGCAGGAAGTAATGACTGAAAAATCGCTCATCCTGTTTGGCACCCAGGCCGGTATCAATTAAAATTACTTTTTCACCCGTATCGACCAGGAGGCATCTCATCGTCCAGCTGCAGAGGTTGTTGTCATCTGCCGGAATCATTTTATTCCAGATGGTTTTTGGTACTACTCCAAACATAGCACCACCATCAAGTTTGAAATGTCCTGTGTCGATGGAAATAACTTTCATATCAATACCCGATTCGCTTCTTGGTAGTGGTGTCGCCAGTACGTACGATGGCCATCTGTAACGCAGCTGCAGCAGCTTCTGATCCCTTGTTGCCCTGCTTGCCACCTGCTCTGTCTTTTGCCTGTTTTTCTGTAATGGTGGTCAATACACCGAAGATGACCGGTATACCCGACATAAGACCCAATTGCATAATACCAGAAGCAACAGCGGAAGCAATGTATTCATCGTGCTTTGTCTCACCCTGTATGATACAGCCTAGACAGATCACAGCATCTTTTTTACCGGGTTTCATGATCTGACGAGCACCCCAGGGTAATTCGAAAGAACCAGGCACATAGAGCACTTCAATGTGGGCTTCTAAAACTCCAGACTGAAGCAAAGTTTCCCGCGCACCTTCAAGGAGAACATTGGTAATGTCTGCGTTCCATTGGGAGACGACAATACCGATCTTAAAGGATGATCCATCCGGAAGGTTAACCAACGAAGGTGATGCATCCCGCGAAGCCATAGTTATTTACCTTCTGCCCTTGCGATATATTTATCGATCGAAAGCGCTTCGTTACTGTTAGGGTATTTTGACTTGATCGTCTTATAAATTTCCAGGGCTTTGTCGACCTCATTCTGGGATTCATGCAGTAACGCTAATTTCTTCAGGTAGTATGGCGTCAGTAATTCATTGTCAGATGACGATGAAGCTTTTTTATAACTGGCCATAGCTTTGTCCATCTGGTTTAGTTCAGAATAGACATCACCCAAGGCGCCATGTTTCATGGTAGGACCTACAACACCATCCGGATCAAAATCATTGAGATAGGTAAGTGCTGCATCAAAATTGCCAAGATTGAGATACGCGATGCCGGCATAGAAATTAGCCAGGTTAGCCGCTTTAGTTCCACCAAAATCTTTAATGATGGTCAAAAAACCACTGTAACCGCCCCCCGGATTTTCAAGAGCTACCTGGAAAGAGTCTTGTTCAAATTGAAACTGAGCCATCCACATCTGTGCCATGGCTTTCTCTTCTTTAGGCTGTTTGATCATGTTGTTGTAAACAAACCATCCGCCAACGACGATGACGAGACCAGCCACAACACCAATGATCATTTTCTGATTTCTCTCAAAAAAGTTATTGGCTTGCAACCGTGCCTGCGTAAGGTCGAGCAGCGTCTCTTCATTCTTTTTTTCCAGCTTTCTTCTAATAGCCATCGCAATAGTGATTTTTAAAAAGTGGTGCAAAAGTAATCATTTACCGCAATTGGGCAATGAAACAAGATATTAAGTATTAGTTTAATTTCTATAGGTAGAATTTTCAACGGGTTATTGTCCATCGTCATCAGCGTTCTGCCAACTATTCACCACTTACTTCTCACCACCAAAAGGTTACCTTCTCAATCCCTTGTAAAGGGGTAGTCCTCCTGTAGATAATTGTCTGTGAACAACTCAGAAGCCAGAGGAAAGGATGAACTTTCGGCAAATGCTTCCGCAGCGTCAATCTCTTGAGCTATCGCTTTATCAATATCTTCTAATTCGTTGTTAGTAAGTAATTTGTGTTCAATAATATACTCCCGTAACTTCTCGATGGGATCCTGTTCTTTATAGGATTCCAATTCCTCGCTTGGGCGGTATTTTGCAGGGTCGGATACAGAATGGCCACGATACCTGTAGGTATTGATTTCCAATAAGTATGGGCCTTTACCTGACCGGACATGAGCTGCAGCCTCGGCCATGGCATAATGTGTCTTAATGACATCCATTCCATCGACAGAGGAACTCGGCATCTCATAGGAGAGTCCAAGTTTGGACAGATCTGCTACATTACTTGTACGAGAGACCGAGGTACCCATGGCGTAGTGGTTGTTTTCTATCACATACAGCACCGGGAGTTTCCAAGTCATGGCCATGTTGAAGGACTCATGTAGGGCGCCCTGGCGTGCAGCGCCATCACCAAACATCGTGAGACAGATATTTTCAGTACCCTTGTATTGTTCGGCAAAAGCTATCCCGGTTCCGATAGGTATCTGCGCACCTACTATTCCGTTCCCGCCAAAGTAATGATGGTCTTTGGAAAAGAAGTGCATGGAACCTCCTTTGCCCTTACTGACACCAGTTTCTTTCCCAAACAATTCTGCCATACAGGCTTTGCTGGAAATACCCCGGCATAGTGCGATACCATGCTGGCGATAGGCGGTGACGATCGGGTCAGTGGGTCGCAATGCACTGGTGATGGCACCTGCTATGGCTTCCTGACCGATATACACATGTAGGAAACCTCTGATCTTGTTGATAGAGTACATCTTCAGGGCCCGCTCTTCAAAGCGCCTGATCCTCATCATGGTTTCATACCATTGACGGTATGTGGTGACATCCAGTCCATTAGCTGATCCGGATGCTTCCTTGCCTGTCTTTTTTTCTTTTACCTGAGCCATAAAAACTATATTAGCCGCCTCACAAAGATAAGCTTATCTGCATTAAACCGGCTATGAAGTCTCTGACGATCCAAGAGGTGGTATTGATTAATTATAAAAACTATGCAGATAACCGTTTTAGTTTCGGTAGCAAATTCAATCTGATATCCGGCCTCAATGGCATGGGTAAAACCAATTTGCTTGATTCGGTATACTATCTGAGTGTCGGTAAAAGTTACTTTACACCTTACGATCAAAGAGTGGTGCGGCAGGAAGAATCGTTTTTCCGGCTGGAGGCAGATGTGCTCAAAGATGACATCGTACATAAGCTCATCATGAAAGTTAGGCCAGGTGAAAGCAAGGATCTGGTCCTGGATCATATTGCGATCCCGAGGGTCAGTGAACATCTTGGCTATATTCCGGTCGTATTTTCTGCTCCAAGGGATATCGACCTGGTCTTTGGCTCAAGTCAGACCAGAAGGCGCTATATCGATCATCTGCTATGCCAGGTGGACCATCACTATCTCAGAGCTTTGGTCACTTACAATCATTTACTCGAAATGCGCACTGCGGCACTCAAGCAGGGTTTTGCAGATCTGGGAGGAATCATTGCTACCTATGACGAGCAAATGTCTCCGCTGGCGACATTGATTTATGAAAAACGGAAATGGGTAGTTGATGTATTTTCTCCTTTGCTTCGCGAGACCTACCTCAACCTTTCCGAAAACAGGGAAAGCATTGATTTACAATATGCGTCTGGCCTTCATCAATATCCTTACCATGTGCTTACAGACATGAGTTGGGAGGCCGATAAAAACACAGGCAGGTCAAACGTAGGTATCCATAAGGACGATTACAAGCTGTCGATTAAAAACATGCCTGCCAAAGAATATGGATCTCAGGGCCAGGTCAAATCACTCATCTTCGCTCTGCATCTCAGCAAGTATAACATCCTCCAAAATCAGCGTGGGTATAAACCTTTATTGATTCTGGATGATATTTTTGATAAACTTGATGAACGGAGACTCCACCGCCTTATGGAAATCCTAATGGCCCCCGATTTTGGCCAGATTTTCATTTCTGATACCAGTAGCAAACGTTTCACAGACTTTCTACCCGCTGACCTTCTCCATGCCATCGAGATGACACCATAATTCATTCCTGGCGGCGATGTTTCGACCACCTTTCCCTCTACCATGTTCGCCATCTCAGCAACCGGATGCCATCTAGTGGCAACTTCCAGCTTAAACCCGTAAACATATAAACTTATAAACCTTACCTTTAAACCATGCATGGAGACAACAACCGTCCACTCAAAGAATGGTTACAGGTATTCGCTCAATCACCTCAGTTGAGGGCAAAATTATACCAGACCCGAATTGAGAAAATGTGGGTAGAACTCATGGGTCCTATCATTAGCGGCTATACCCAAAGGATTAAACTCGATGGGCACGTTCTGCTCCTGTTTATTGAATCAGCTTCTCTCAAATCAGAACTGACGATCATGAAAGAGAACATCCGTACACTCGTCAACGAACGATTAGGCGAGGAATATGTCTCCGAAGTCCGTGTCCTTTGATATCATTAAAACTATATCAATCCGCCTGAGTTATTAGTCTGCACAATTGTGTTGAAGGATAGAAAACTGAATTGAATCTGATGAAAAGGAACGATAAAATCTTTTTCTAAAACACCAATTAACAGCTACTAGAAAATGAGCTGAAGGCTGGCAGCTGAAAAATCATACTTTCTCACCAATAGGTACATACTCACTTTCCGGCATCCTGTTCTTCTTCTTTGCTTTTCCTTTGGTTGTGGAAGCAAGTTTCATCGCAGTAACGACATCTACCATGCCACCACTAATACTCAGATCGGCAGAAGAAACTTTATCGAAGGTGCCTGGTTGGGTCACCGTTGCTGGTAATTTTCTTACACTCTGCATGATGACCTCTTTGACCTGTTTAGCGCTGAGGTCTGGGTATCTTGACCTGATCAGGGCAGCAATGCCACTCACCACAGGAGCAGCCATACTTGTTCCACTAAGGTATTCATACGTACTGTCAGGGGTGGTGGAATAAATAAAAACTCCGGGAGCAAAAACATCCACTTCGTTTTTACCATAATTAGAAAATTCAGCGATCGCCAGCTCTCCACCATCCGGAGATAAAGCTCCTACAGACAGCATATTTTTCGCACGGTTGGGCCTCAGTAATTTCCTATTTGTGTAGGTATCATTTGGATATTTGGGATCAGCATCAATATCTGTGCTCTCATTGCCTGCACCTAACACGAGCAGTACATCATGCTTGTCTGCGTATTTCATTGCATTGTCAACCAGGTATTTTTCAGGAGAGTACCCTTTACCGAAACTCATATTGATCACAGATGCACCATTGTCAACCGCATACCTGATTGCATTGGCTACATCCTTATCACGCTCATCTCCGTCAGGAATGATTTTGACGCCCATGATGGCTACATGGTCAGCTATCCCATTCATACCCTCACCGTTGTCTCTGACAGCGCCGATGATGCCAGCGACATGGGTTCCGTGAGTTGAAAAGGTACCCTTGATCTCATTATTTCCATAATGGGGGTTTTTAAAATCCTCGTAGTTATCTCCTACTATGGTCCTTGAATTATAATCCGGGTTAAAGGAGTATTGTAATATGTCCTCACTCGCCTGGATCTGCTCTTTAAATTGGGATGTGGCGACTTCGACCAGCCAATCAATATTTTCTACCAGAACACCTTGGTCCTCTACACTTTGGATTATCCTTGCAGCGACCAGCAATTCTTCATTTCCGGAGCTTTCCAGCCTTGCAATATCAATTGAATCCCCGTTAAGCTCCAGTTTTGCAGCTGCTAATGCGCTCATGACCACTTCCTGCATTTCCAGCACCTGGCTGATCTGAAGAGAGGCATTTTCACGTTTGGTTTCGATCAACTCCTTCTTTGCTGCAAATGCTTCATATTCTCTTTTCTTCTTCCCTTTCAGTTGATTAGCATCTACGCCTTCCCACCTTACCTTTTCTTTACTGTATTCTCGTGTCACCTCTAATGACTCCTTGATGACACTGCTGCCATCTGGTCCACCGATGAAATTCCAACCAGAGATGTCATCCACAAATCCATTATGATCATCATCAATCTTATTGCCCGGGATTTCATCTTTATTGATCCAGATATTGTCTTTGAGATCCGGATGGTATATATCAACACCACTGTCCAGCACAGCAACAATGATTGTTTTTGGTTTGACTGCAGATGCTGATGCATACCATTCTTCAGAGCGGATTCCTGTCGAAAATTCAGTTTCAGGCCCCAGTTGGTACCATTTTTCAAATGCTTCCTGCGCCGTAAGTGGGGAGAAGAGGATCAGATATCCACAAAGGGTTGATGAGATGCATTTTGTAAGGTTGTTCATGTGCAAATGCGTTGTTTAATCCGGCGTGTATAGAATGAAGGACAATGATAGAGTATTGTTCACAACACAGGATTATTTTTTGGATAAAAGCCCTGCTGTACTAGTTTGAACAATTGAAGAAGGTATCTTTATTGGAGATCGTATATAAATTTCATACATATGGAACGTTCTATATCTTTGGGATTTAAAATACACCCGGACATTTTACTTCGAACTAAATGAAACCCAGATTACGAATCGCAGGTACACTGTTGATGTGGATTTCATCCTGCCTTGGCCTGATCTGCTTAGGCCAGGGAGAAGTGGGTCTTATTGCAGGTTTCTCTAACTATCAGGGTGACCTTACATCCTATAATATCCAGGACGGTATTAAAGTGTTGGTCGGACCTGTTTTCGGGGTGCATGGCGGCTATGAATTAAACCAAACATTCCAGGCGAGAGCGGATCTCTTGTATACTCGTCTCGCGGGTGATGATGCTTTGGCTGAAAACACAGCTACAAGGGTCCGTAACCTTGATTTTTTTGCTCCGGTGATCCAGCTCGCTGTTGGGATGGATTGGAACATTTTGGGATTTAGTCCGAAATCCGGAAAGGCTTTCACTCCCTTTGCCTCGGTTGGGGCAAGTTTTTTTTATTTCAATCCCAAGACCAGGTATGAAGGTGAAAAAGTGTCTCTTCAACCTTTGGGTACAGAAGGTCAGTTTCTAGAGGATTATCCTGATCAAAAACCGTATTCACGTTTTCAGCCTTCATTTCAGTTTGGTGGAGGGTTAAAATATCTCGCCAGTGAAAATCTGATTTTAGCTTTGGAAGGAATGTTGTCGTATACCTTTACTGATTATCTGGATGATGCAAGCACCATTTATATCACCTATCCCGAATTATTGGAAAAAGCCGGACCGCTCACGGCAGCTCTTGCTAACCGTGAAGGAGAGTCTCTGGGAACAGGGCCGGTCACCCAACCAACAGGCACTGCAAGAGCAAATCCAAATTCCAGGGATTTATTTGGGGTTATAACACTGAGGGTCTCCATGCCTGTCGTGATTTTTTCCAATCAATTCAATATCAGAAGGCATAATAACAGAACAATTCCCAACCCTAAATTCTGATTGACGTATTTTTACCGAGAATTGAAAAATCCAGTTGACATACTGAAGCAATACTGGGGATATTCTTCCTTTAGGCCGCTTCAACAGGAGATTATTGACCGGGTTATTGCCGGTGAAGATGTCCTTGCCTTGCTTCCTACAGGTGGAGGTAAGTCATTGTGTTACCAGGTGCCTGCCATTGCGTTTGACGGATTGACGATTGTCATATCGCCTCTCATCGCTTTGATGAAAGATCAGGTCTCCCGGTTGAAATCACTAAACATTGCAGCCGAAGCCCTTTATTCAGGGATGCGCAACGCAGACATAGACAGATTGCTGGACAATGCAAGATTCGGAAAGATAAAATTGCTGTACGTTTCGCCGGAGAGATTGAAGACGCCAATGTTTCGTGAACGGGTGCAATCTATGCCTGTCAACTTGATTGCAGTGGACGAAGCACATTGTATATCGCAATGGGGACATGATTTTCGCCCTTCCTATCTTGAGGTGGGTGAATTGAGGACATTGTTTCCCGAGGTTCCAATGATAGCTTTGACAGCTTCTGCAACCAGGGAAGTCAAAGATGAAATTCTGAAAAGGCTCTATTTGAAAAATGCGGTGGTGATCCGGGATAGTTTTGCGCGCAAGAACCTCCATTACCATGTTATCCCGCGTGAAGATCAGATGTCCTACATCGAACGTTTACTGGTCAAAGCTTCAGGATCCGCTATCGTCTATGTGCGGCATCGGCGCAAGTGTACAGAGTTAGCTGACTGGTTCAGTACAAAAGGAATCGATGCTGTAGCCTATCATGGAGGAATGGATATGCAGGCCCGGGATGTCATTCAGACGAATTGGATCAGTGGTGCAAAGAAAGTGATAGTCGCCACCAATGCGTTTGGGATGGGAGTCGATAAAGGTGATGTCCGCCTTGTCGTGCATTATGATCTACCACCCGGCATTGAAGAGTATTATCAGGAAGCCGGACGCGCGGGCCGTGATGGAAGCGATGCTTATTGCATCATCGTCGTTAAACCCGCCAGTGAAAAAAACCTGATCACAAGAGTGGAAAGTAGTTTTCCTGATCTCGAGGAACTCCGACGCATCTATAAATCACTTCATATTTTCCTGGATCTGGCCGTTGGGTCAGGTCTTGGTGAAACGTTTGAGTTTGACCTCGATCGTTTTGCTGCAAGGTTTGGATTTCGGGCAGCAGAAGTATACGTAGCCTTGGATATCCTCTCGAAAGATGGTTGGCTGCAGATGGATGAATCAGCATTTCGTGGAAGCACCTTACAGATTTTGGCGGACGATGAAACACTGTATAGTCATCAGTTGGCAGATATAGAGACAGAACTTTTGACGAAAGCCTTGTTAAGAGGATATGAAGGATTGTGGACCTCGTCAGTCAATATCCGGGAAGAGAAACTGGCTAAATTTCTGCAATGGGATAGCAAGAAGGTTAAGAAACACCTGGTGAGATTACATGCATTAGGGGTGCTTGAATACCGGACATCTACTGCCCGAAATCAGATTACCTTGTTACGGGAAAGGGTACCTGAACAAAATTTCTCTATCAACCTCAAAACTTATGCCTTTAGGAAAGAGCGAGCCTTCGCAAGGATGAATTCCATGCTGGGGTATTTAAAGGAAGATATTGATTGCAGGGAAGTTTTTATCAGACATTATTTTGATGAATCAGATGCAAATCGGTGCGGTCATTGTGATCGTTGTCTGCAGGTTGATAAAAGTGAAGCGAGATGGGTAAAGGCGATTTACAAAGTATTGGATGACCGTGATGGAATAACCATTAAAGATTTCCTTGCGCTGTACAATCATGAACATCAACCTTCCATCAAACAGGAGTTACAGCAACTCGCTGATGAAAACAGAATCAGGATTGTGGAAGATCGAATATACCGTAGCAAGCCATAAGCAATGACCGGGAAAAAAATAATATTTGCGGTAACGAATGACCTGACCTATGACAGGAGGATGTTTCGGATTTGTGCTGCATTGTCGTCAACAGGTGCAGAAGTTACGCTGGTAGGAAGAAAACTTAAAAATTCCATTGTATTCACGCCCTCTCACTTCAGGGGATTGCGATTCCGCTGTTGGTTTAACAAAGGCCCTCTTTTTTACATCGAATACAACAAACGTCTGTTTTTTACTTTGCTCAGGCATGATTTTGATATTGTATGTGCATGTGACCTGGACACAGCCCTCGCTGTTCGCTTGGCCGCCTGGGTCAAAATGAAAAAATCAGTGTATGATGCACACGAATATTTCTCTGAAGTTCCTGAACTGACTCAAAGACCAGCCATTAAAAAAATATGGGAGTGGATTGCAAAAAGGACTATTCCCGGCTTCGATGCTTGCTATACCGTAGGCGAGGAATTGGCTTCGCTGATGGGACGTAGGTATAAAGTTCATTTTGATGTTATCCGCAATATTGCACCTACAGCAGCGAGTGGACAGGCTTTACTTCAGCGTGATGCTGATGAAAAGATACTGCTTTATCAGGGTGCTTTGAATGTAGGAAGAGGATTGGAGGCGTGTATAGAGGCCATGGTTCATTTGCCGGACTGGAAGTTCTGGCTGGCCGGGGAAGGTGATATTACGGAACAACTTAAAGAACTGGCTAAATCAAGTGGGGTAACGGACAATGTCGTTTTCCTGGGTTGGGTCAAACCTGATCATATCCCCCAGTTGATGAAGCAAGCAAGATTGAGCATTAATCTGAGAGAGGTTGGCAGCCTTAATGATTATTATTCTCTGCCAAATAAATTTTTTGATGCCATGCATGCAGGACTCCCCTCCATCAACATGAATTATCCGGAGTATGCAACGATTTGCAACAGATACCCATGCGCTCTTTTATTGGATGAAGTTAAGGTGGATAAAATAGTTGAAGCTATTGAATACCTTGATCAACACCCTATGGTTTTGCAATCAATGGCTGAAGCCTGTGGTGCTGCAGCAAAAGAGTATACCTGGGAGAATGAAGCGAAGAAACTAATTGAAATCTATAGCCACTTCAAGAAATATGAGACAGTGAGCGGTGTGTGACAGTGAGAAGTATAAGAAGTTTGGGTAGGAGTGAATTAATGAAAAGACATGTAGGGGTTCAAAATTTTGAACCCCTACATGTCTTTTCATTAATTTGTCATATGTCAATTACCAATTACTTTATGCTCTTTGCCCTAAGTACCCAGCTTGCCCGAAAGCACTTCCGACAAGGATACTTTTCGAATCTTACTTTCCATCCATGCTGAAAAGTCAAAGAGCCTCAAGGTTTGTTGCTCATAGACATCATGATGGATTAGGTCAAAATCTTTTTTAAGTTTTTCCCACAGGAGTTTACGTTTTACAGCTGAAATCGGAAGGCTTGGCTTGTTGACAAAACTTAGGATCTTCCTTTCTATCCTGTATTCTTTTCCGGATGCCTGCATATCTCTTTTGAATGTCCGAGTCTCTAGTTTGATGAGTTCAAATTCCCTGAGTTCATACAAGATGATTAGGTTGACCAATTTGATTGTGCGATAGAGTGGGAGATTCGCAAACCCTTTGCTGGTAGCAATAATTTTACTCAACGACTTTTGAGCTTTGCGGGGCTCTTTCAGACCAAACTGGATCAGCGCAATATATAAGGATAACTCAGCATTTCTGGCAAGACTGAGGAGCTGTGTTTTTTTGAGTAGTTTTTCAGAATACGAATTCAATAGTTTATCGCTGGCTGCAAAATCTCCCTTGTCGAGGAAAGGGATAACTTCATAAAGGAAGATCAGACAGGTAACGTTGGTGTTAAAATTCAATGAAGGGGTATCCAGGTTTTTCAACTTCTCGATGAAGTGGGTCATACCTTCATATTGCCGAAGGCTTCGCAAACTATCTAATACACCTTCAAGGGTGAGCACATAATAGATAGGAGGATCAGCCCACAAGTGCTTGTTGCCTTCCAGCAAGGTGTTTAGTTCGTAGAAAGAATGAAGTGCAGATTTGTAATCACCCACGCTGATCAGGTAATTGGCCTGGAAAAGTTGGTGTAGTTTATTGATCTCAAGGTTTTCAAGATTGGAGGAGGCCACAATACTCATCTCGCTGACGACGAGATCGTTTAATGCCGTCTTTTGTGATTCTGAACGGGCATTGCCTTTATAGATCATTCGGTGCCTGAGCAATTCATAAAGCGCAGCTTGTTGGTGAATCTTTTGTGTAAACCTTAAAGTCTCATTGAGTTTGAAATGTTTGTGCAGTAATGTTTTTTCATCGGTGTCCGGAAAGTTGAGGGATAACAGGTATTCCAGTTCAAATCTGGAGGATATAAGAAGGGCATAGTAGTTTTCAAATTCTTTCGCACTGTTCATCACTTTGTGAAGGAGGTCAAAGCATTCTTTATAAAGTGATTTTTCAAACAGAATACGTGCTTTTAGGATTTTGTCAAAGAGACTGTAATAGCTGTCTTGTTCTTTTCGCAATTCGAGCATGGTGTCCAGCAGAACTTTATAGAGATAACTGACAGAGGTGTCAAAAGCGGCTCCTTTATAAAGGGATTCATATTTTGCCCGCAGCGTCTCCGCCGATATATCATTTTCCTTGACGATCAGCTGATACAGTCTCAGGTAGTTGGAGACCTTTTTATTGTCTGAAGCAATCATGAAAGCTTTCTTTTCAGGCTTGGTCATAGAGTTGACCAGGTAGAGAAGTGCTTCTGTCTTTATCATGTTGGATTATTTGCTGATGACGGTTACTGCTATGAATTTAAACCCTATAAATAAGCTTATAGATATTGAATTTAGTAGATTTAATTGTTGTATAATGTATATTATCAATTACTTATAAGATTTATTGTCTTATTATAATTGCTAAATTATCATAAAATATGAAAATGCCGGAGAGAATCTTTTTATAAGTTTGGAGTAGGCTATTCCCGATTACTATCGATTTAAACAAATTGAACGCATAAGGCTATTGTGCCCATGAAAGAAGAAAGAAGCAACGCATCCTGATGTTGTCAACGAGGTATACAGGCTTAATGCTAGGCATTTTTGCCTTTGTGATCATCATGATACTCCCGTTACCTGTGGGTATGACCTTTGAGGCTAAAAGTGCTGCCGCAGTTGTAGTTCTCATGAGTATCTGGTGGATCACAGAGGCTATTCCTGTTTTTGCTACTGCCTTTATTCCACTCGCATTATATCCGATACTGGGCATCTTACCTGCTGATGAGACCGCAGCAAATTATGGTCACAATTATGTGTTGATGATGCTCGGTGGCTTCTTTTTAGGAAAAGCGATTGAAAATCAGAATCTCCACAAACGTATTGCCCTGGTCATTGTCAATATTTTTGGCATCAGCAGGCAACGTATTATGATGAGCATGATGCTTGCCACCGCCTTTCTCTCGATGTGGATTGCCAATGTTACTGCTGCGGTGATGATGTTTCCTATCGCCATGTCGATCATTTCCAAAGAAGAGGAAACCGCCTCCGGCAGCAGCAGGTTCGGCACTGGATTAATGCTTGCTATAGCCTATTCAGCAACACTTGGTGGGTTGGCCACCCTGATAGGGACACCTACCAATCTTATCCTGATTGGTATTCTGGAGAAGCTATTTCCTGAAGCACCTCCGATCACCTTTTTCACATGGTTGAAAATCGGGTTACCACTGGTCATTGTCTTCTTGCCTGTATTTTGTTTTTATCTCATCCGGTATTTCGATATCAAAGGTAATCTCAGCCAGCATGATACCATCATCAGAGATGAACTCAAATCACTCGGCAAAATCACTCCCGGAGAAAAGCGCGTCATTTATGTTTGTCTGCTTGCTATTCTGGGTTGGGTATTCAGAGATGATCTGATATTTGGAAACCTGGTGATTCCTGGTTGGGCTTCATTACTTGGATTGGGCGACTATGTGCATGATAGCACTGTCGCTATGGTAGCAGCCTTACTTTTGTTTATACTTCCGGCTACTAAAGAGAAGCGCCTGCTCGATTGGAAATCAGCAAGTCAGGTTCCCTGGGGTGTCGCCATGATTGTAGGAGGTGGATATGCTATCGCTGCTGGTTTTGAATCAACCGGATTGGCCGATTGGTTAGGCAACCAACTTGTGTTTATTAGTAATTATCCTTTCTTTATCGTGCTGGTACTGGTGATTGGTTTTGTGATGATTTTTACTGAGTTTAATTCCAATACGGCAACTGCCAATATTCTGTTACCTGTATTGGCGAGTATGGCAGTAGCAGCTGCTATCAATCCGTTATTACTGATGATACCTGCTGCAGTAGCCTCCTCGCTTGGATTTATGATGCCTGCTGGCACCGGTCCGAATACTGTGATTTTTGGAAGCGGGAGAGTGACTGTGGCCGACATGGTCAAGTGTGGAATTTGGCTTGATATAATCAGTCTGGTAATATTGACGATTATGTTGTATTTTATCATCATGCCTTGGCTCGGGTATGAGTCAGCATTGCCGGCATGGGCCTTTTGAAAAAGCGGTGTACTAAGCGGAGTCGAAGTATGAAGAGTGATGCTTCGACTTCGCTCACCAACCGAGAAAAGCAATGTGTTGAGCTTGGTCGAAGGATGGAGGTGAGAAAGTAGAAAACTACGTCTCTGTCCGATATATTTTTTTATACATATTAGTCAATGAATTACACAGCAGCAATAGCAGGTAACAAAGGAGAAAAGGATCGTTCAGATTGCTTTGTCTCTCTGGAACTGACACCCTCTGGCGGCTTGGTCATTGACCTGACAAGTAAAGTTGAGGTATTGTTTGGAGAAGCAATCCGGACTTTATGTCTTGAGATTCTCCAATACTTTGGGATAGAAAATGCTCGACTCATAGTTGAAGATAAAGGAGCCCTTCCTTTTGTCATGGCGGCAAGACTTGAAGCCGCGATTAAGCAGTTGGTTGTGACTGACAAGGAATATCTGCCTGAAATGCTGGCTGAAAATCTGTATTCATCTAACCGTGATCAGCATCGACTTTCACGACTTTACCTTCCCGGTAATACCCCCAGCCTGATGATCAATGCAGGTATTCATACCCCTGATGCAATCATCCTGGATCTAGAAGATGCCGTGGCGATTCACAAAAAGCCAGAAGCCAGATTCCTAGTCCGTAATGCATTGCGTCATCTCAGCTTCATCGGTGTCGAACGTATGGTTCGGATCAACCAGGTGCCAGCAGGATTGGACGATCTAGACTATATCATTCCACATAATGTAAACACGGTAGTAGTTCCTAAATGTGAAAGTGCTGAACAGATTCATGAAGTGAATAAGCGTATAGCATATCTGCAAAAGGCACAAAATGCACCAAATCAAGTCTGGCTGATTCCCATTATTGAAAGCGCGATGGGTATAATAAAATCCTTCGAGATAGCGACTTCTGCAGATAATGTGGTGGCCCTCGCTATAGGGTTAGAAGATTATACGGCTGAGCTTGGAATTCAACGGACTCATGAGGGAATGGAAACTCTGTTTGCCAGATGCCAGGTGATCAATGCATGTACAGCAGCCGGAATACAAGCACTGGATTCCGTTTTTTCAGATGTCGGTGATGGAACTGCATTAAGACATTACGCCCGACAATCCAAGGCACTTGGGTTCGATGGCATGGGGTGTATTCATCCACGGCAACTGAAGGCCATTCATGAAGGTTTCGCTCCGGATCAAGACGAAATAATGAATGCAAAGAGAATAGTGGTTGCTTTCTCCGAAGCAACAGAAAGGGGTTTGGGTGTTGTTTCATTAGGCACGAAAATGATTGATGCACCTGTGATTAAAAGGGCTCAGAGAGTTATAGAGCAGGCCATATCCCTTGGCAAGCTGAGTAAAGAATGGAGAAATGACAATCATCAAGTGAATACACCCTCATGAGTAAGCCTGTGAATACAGTCATCAATGCAGCCGGCAGAACAGTGCCTATGGAAGTGAATGGAAAGCCTGTCATTCCGTATAAGGGTGTCGGACAACATCGCCCGGATGGAAATAAATATGGCCCACCGATTCCCACATGCATTGATTTTCCTGCGGATGGAACTAAAATGATCCCCACATTAAAGCAAACACTTATTCAAGCAGGCTTAAAAGATGGCATGACCATCTCTACACATCATCATTTCAGGAATGGGGATGTCATTGCTAATCAGCTATTTGATATCGCCGCTGAACTTGGAATCAAAAATCTCATCTGGTTTCCATCTGCTTCCTTCGACTGTCATGCTCCGCTGACAAAATATCTGGAGGATGGAACAATTCATCATATAGAAGGTAGTATGAATGGCCAACTCGGTCGCTATACGTCTGCTGGAAAGATGAATGGCGTAGGAGTGCTTCGTTCACATGGTGGTAGATATCAGGCCGTTCAGGATGGGGAGGTGAAGATTGACATAGCAGTGATAGCGGCTCCTTCTGCGGATTCTTTTGGAAATGCAAATGGACTCGAAGGTGCGGCTGCGTGTGGTCTGTTGGGATTTGCACTCGCAGATGCGCAATATGCAAGTAAGGTAATTGTGGTGACCGATCATCTTGTTCCGTTTCCATGCTGGCCATGGCAGATTCAAGGCAACTACGTTGACTATGTAGTACAAGTCGACCGGGTAGGGATTCCGGAGAAAATAGTGTCTGGCAGCACAGAAATAACAAAAAGCCCTGACAGATTATTTTTAGCAGATCTGACAGCAAGGTTTTGCGAAGAAGCCGGGATTATCAAAGATGGGTTTTCATTTCAGGCGGGCTCAGGAGGTACCGCGCTGTCAATAGGGATTTATTTTGCAGAAATGCTCAAGGCGAAAGGAATGAAATCCAGGTTTGCCCGCGGAGGAAGTAATGCCTACCTGGTGAAGATGCTGGAAGAAGGATTAGTGGAGTATATTCTAGATGGGCAGACTTTTGATCTTGAAGGCGTACGATCGATGCGTGAGCATCCTACGCATGTTGAAACCAGCCCGTTTACGAGCTACAATTATCACAGCAAAGGCAATTTCGCTCAGTTGGTAGATGTTGTCATTCTCGGTGCTACAGAGGTGGATGTCCATTTCAATGCAAATGTGGTGACCCACTCTGATGGTGTCCTGCTTCATGGCATAGGTGGCTGGCAAAATTGTCTTTTTGCAAAATGTACCATATTACCGATTCCGCTGTTCCGCGACAGGATTCCTGTGATACGCGAGGAAGTAACTACGTTATGTGGTCCTGGCGAACTTATTGACGTAATTGTGACAGAGCGCGGTATTGCGATCAATCCATTGCGGCAAGATCTGATTCAAATACTAAAAGGATCTTCATTGCCAATCAGAACCATTCGTGAACTTAAAAACGAAGCGGAGAAAATATGCGGAGTTCCTGCAGCGGTTAAATTTCAAGAAGAAATCGTTGCTGTCATTAAATGGGTTGATGGGACCGTGCTGGATTGTGTGCGGAAGGTGCTGTAATGAAGCATGCTTCATCAACTGTTCCAGCAAGATTAGCTTTGTAATTGGATTAACCTGGTTGTTATCCTATTCAACTTGCAAAGGCTCCTATTTGCCACGCCATCCCTTTAAATGACCTGATCATTGGTAAAACCGAATTCTTTCAGCGGTTTATTTTCTTCATACGTATCTCTGTAAACATTGGGTTGATCAACTGAAGTCCACATCAGTCCATCTGATTATTGATTATGGAACAAAAGTCATAAAAAAAGTATTTAACTGTATTTATCACAAAGGTGTCAATATAAAATTATAATAGTCACATAAACAAGCATCTATAATCAGAATGTTGAAAATGATAATGTTAATATTAGCAATAAATAGCCGAATTTAATACGATTCAAATATTACATTTACAATCATCTTCAACAATCCAGATATGAATGTCAAAAAGATCATAGTGATCGGTAGTTGCAATACGGATATGGTTATCAAGTCAGACCGTTTGCCGATTCCCGGAGAAACCGTTATCGGAGGTACTTTTCTCATGAATGCAGGTGGAAAAGGTGCCAACCAGGCCGTCACAGCCGCCAGACAGGGTGGAAGTGTAGTATTCATCTCTAAAACCGGAAATGATGTCTTTGGCAAACAATCGATTGAATTGTATAAATCTGAAGGAATCAACACAGATTATATCTTTTCAGATCCGAAACTACCTTCTGGTGTCGCGTTGATCATGGTAGATGCTCATGGAGAAAACTGCATAGCTGTAGCATCAGGTGCAAATGGCAGTTTGATCCCCGCAGATATCGAAAAGGCAAAAGCTGAAATCGAATCAGCAAACTATGTGCTCATGCAATTGGAAATTCCGATTGAAACCGTAGAATATGCTGCAGCCATGGCTTCGGCTAAAGGCATACCCGTCATTCTCAACCCAGCGCCTGCTCGAACGCTCTCAGATACACTTTTAAAAAGCCTTTATCTGGTGACACCAAATGAATCAGAAGCAGAGATTCTATCCGGGATCAAAGTATTTGACTGGGGTAGTGCCCGTCAGGCGGCCAATGTAATCAGTGCAAAGGGTGTCGACAATGTAGTTATCACCATGGGTTCAATGGGCGCATTTGTCAAAGAAAAAGAGCAATACCATATTGTGGAAGCGATCAAAGTTGTTGCTGTTGATACTACCGCAGCAGGTGATTCTTTCAGTGGTGCCTTGGTTGTCGGTCTTTCCGAAGGAAAAACAATTCTCGAATCCGTAAAGTCAGCAGCCAAAGTGGCCGCTCTGACCGTTACACGTATGGGTGCGCAGTCATCCATCCCTTACCGCAACGAAATTGCACTCCTCGAATCCAAATTGGCCATTGTTTAATCGTGTCTCATAATACCCTTCACATGCATTCACGTTCTATTTTGAATTCTATCCTTAGCAAGAAAAACAATTCTTGCTTCTTTTTCCTCTTTTTCCTCTTTTCGCCATTTTTTGCTGAGAGCCAACAAGCAGAGAAAATTGCACTCTCAGGTTTGGTGACTGATATTTCAGGAGCCCCGCTTCCAGGTGTAAACATATCTGTCAATGATATGACAATCGGAACAATTACAGATTTCGAAGGAACGTATCGTCTTGAAGTTCCATCTGATGCTACTTTGACATATTCCTTTACTGGATATGAATCAGTTATGGTGCCAGTTGGAGGTCGCACTACGATCGATGTATTGTTGAATGAATCTGTAGAGATCCTTGGTGAAGTTGTGATCATCGGATATGGCACGACGACTAAAAAAGAAGTCACTGGTGCTGTAACCTCCATTAAATCTGAGGATTTCAATGGGGGCACCTTTAATGATCCAATGGGTTTGATCCAGGGTAAAGTGGCCGGTCTATCCATTACTCGGCCTAATGGGGCGGATCCTCTTGCAGGTTACCAGATCCTCTTACGTGGTACGAATACACTTACTTCAGGTCAGGCCCCTTTGATTATCATTGATGGTGTCATAGGCGCTGATTTAAAAAATATAAACTTCCAGGATGTCGAATCCTTTGATGTATTAAAGGATGGGTCGGCAGCAGCAATATATGGAACACGTGGAACCAATGGTGTCATCATCATCACCACAAAGGCTGCTAAATCAGGCAAAGGAACGTTTGAGTTTTCATCACAATATTCTACGCAGGTTTCGCCGAGAGGTGTGCGCAATCTGACGGCCGATGAATTCGAAGACGCCATCCTGACATATCAACCATCTAAAGTGGGTAGTTTGTTTGGAAGCAAAACTGATTGGTTTGACGAGATCACCCGTGATTTACCTTTCAGCCAGCAACAGTACATGGCGCTTTCCGGAGGGGGTGATAAGTTTTCACACAGAACATCACTAACCTATAGTACAGATCAGGGTTTGTTGCAGGATAATTCAACGCAACGTATTTTGTTAAAAACAAATCTTGTGCAGAAAGTACTGAATGACAGGCTTACACTTGATTTCAACCTGGCGACGAACCTCCGAGATTATCAACCCGCCAATTATGACTTGTTTAGACAGGCTTTTATCCAAAATCCTACACAACCTGTCTATGATGATTCAGATCCTGAAACTGGGGGTTATTCTTTTAAGCAGGGACTCGATTATTACAATCCCGTTGCACTACTAAAGGAACGAACCAGAGAAGGCAGTACAAATGATATAATACAAAATTTACGTGCAAGCCTTAAAATTCTTGACAACCTGACTTGGGACAATTTTATATCTTCTCAAAAATCTGACTGGGAGGAAAATTCATACAAGACAAGATATTATCCGACGATTCTTGGTACTGGAGGTGAAGCAGAAATTGCTAATGGACGTTATACTAATTCACAGTTTGAATCTGTATTTAATTACCGGACCGATATCAATGACCACAGCTTCCAGGGTGTAGCTGGGTACTCTTACCAGAAGTTTGAACAAAACAGTTCCTACGCAGGTAATTCGGATTTTGACACTGATATTTTTCTATACAACAACCTGGCAGCCGGAACTTTCTTCAGAGAAGGTAAAGGAGAGCTAGGTTCTTACAAGCAATCGAGCACACTTATAGCAGTGTTTGGTCGTGTGATGTATAATTACAAGGAAAAGTATCTCGCTTCATTTTCAATGAGAAGAGAAGGTTCCTCCAAATTTGGAGACAATAATAAGTGGGGATGGTTTCCGGCACTGAGTCTTGGCTGGAGGTTGCATGAAGAATCTTTTCTAGAAGATGTTTCCTGGATCGATGATTTAAAGTTCAGGGTAGGTTATGGTGTCACCGGCAACCAGGACTTTTCACCATATCGTTCACAGATTTTATTTGAGCAGGTGGGAAGTCTATATTACAATCAGGAATGGATCAATTCCTACGGTCCGGGACAAAATCCAAACCCGGATCTCCGTTGGGAAAAGAAGAAAGAACTTAATATCGGCTTAGACTTTACTATAGCCAACAAAAAACTAAGTGGTAGCCTCGAATATTATCTGCGCAAGAGCGAAGACCTTCTTTGGGAGTTTCAGGTATCGGTTCCGCCATACTTATATCCCTATCTCTTTACGAATGTAGGGACGATCAGTAATCGCGGAGTTGAACTAACACTAAACGCTCAACTTATGCAACGCAGCAACTTCCGTTGGAGCACCACCTTTACAGCCAGCCATAATAAAAATGTACTGGATAAAATCACCAACGATGAATTTACTCAGTCGTCTTATGAGACGGCATTTATCGGAGGAACAATCGGTGTGTGGACACAACGTATTGAAGAAGGAAAAGAACTTGGCACTTTTTATGGCCCTGTTTGGTTAGGCGTAAGTGATGAAGGTTTCGACCAGTTTAAAAACCAGAACCCTATCGGACAAGTTGATAAAAGTGACTGGGAAGATATAGGCAGTGCTAATCCTATTGCTATGCTCGGATGGAGTAACACGCTGACGTTCAAAAACATTGATTTCAGTTTTAACTTCCGTGCAGGCATCGGGGGAAAAGTCTTAAATACATATCGGCTTTATTATGAGTCCTGGCAGAATATCGGACTGCGAAACATAGTTCATACACAGTACGAAAACCCGGAATTTATCGGAAATATCACGTATTCATCAAAGTATGTTGAAGATGCAACGTTTTTAAAACTTGACAACCTGACACTCAACTATAATTTCAAGATCAAATCCAGATATGTATCAAGGCTAAGTATGTTTGCTTCCGCTCAGAATGTACTTTGGATTGCTGGCTATCAGGGCATTGATCCCGAAGTTAATCTCTCAGGACTTGAACCTGGTATCGACAGACTTTCCTATTACCCCAGGACGACCTCGATTACAGTAGGATTAAATGCCACATTTTAAGCATTAAAGAAAGACAACATGAAAAAGTATTTCATAGCCATAGTGACAGGGACCATCATAGTCTTATCCATGGGATCCTGCTTCGATCTGTCAGAGACTGTTTACTCTGAGATTCCCGTCAGCACTTTTTTCCAAACTGAAAAGGACATCATAGCCTATGCAGGTCGCGCTTACGTAGGATTGCAGCCCTATCCAGAAGAGCAGCGTTTGTGGTCGCTGGGTGAAAATGCTTCGGATGAATTAGTCATACCACCAAAGCATAATGGCGAGTGGTATGACCAAGGCAGATGGGAGGATATTCAGAAACATCGCGTGGCCCCAAATAATAAAATCCTGGTTCAATCCTGGGATATGGTATTTGCGGGCGTTACCGCATGCAATGAAATTCTGGGTGTGATTTCTCCGGTGGAGTTTGAAGGTAAAGAGCGCGTGCTGGCGGAGATTCGTATACTCCGCGCTTTCTATTATTATTGGGCATTGGATTATTGGGGTAACATCCCGTTTTCGATCGATTTCAGCACTACTGAATTGCCAGCACAAAAAAACAGGCAGTTTGTATTTGATTTTATCATTCAGGAGATATTGGATAATATTGACCTAATTCAGGAGCAACCTAATGCAGAATATTATGGACGAGTCACTAAAGGTATGGCCTATACATTCCTCGCCAAGATGTACGTCAATGCGGATGAATGGATAGGACAGAATAAATATGCTGAAGCTGTTGCAGCTTGTGATGCAGTCATCACCTTGGGTGCCTACAGCATTGAAGATGATTATTTCGCCAATTTTAAAGTACACAATGAAGGTTCGTTCGAGAATATTTTTGTGATCCCTTATCATCCGCAGCTTACGGATGAAAATTTCTACTGGTCACATCTTACCTTAAATCCAGCTAGCCGACCAACATTTAATATGGCGGGTATTCCCTGGGATGGTTTTGTATTGCAACCAGACTTCTTCACCAAATACGTCGATGAAGATCTCCGACGAAATGCATGGCTCTTTGGCCCACAATTCGATATCAATGGCAATCCGATCATCGTCGAAGGCCAACCTTTTAGCTATTCACCAACCATAGCCAACTATAACTCACGGGCTGAATGGGAAGGCGCCCGTTGTGCCAAGTATGAATACCAGGAAGAATTGAGTTACGATGTCATCGATATGGAAAATGATTTTGTCCTCTTCCGTTATGCAGATGTATTATATACCAAACTCGAAGCTCTTCATCGCCTTGGCAGAGCAGGTGAGATGATCAATGATGCTGATCTGCAAAAAATCAGGACGCGTGCCGGCCTGACGCCGTATACTTTAAATGATATCACTGAGGAGGAATTGTTGAATGAATTGGGCCGTGAATTTGCATGGGAGGGCCATCGCAGGCAAGATCAGATACGCTTCGGTGTCTGGGGTCAACCCTGGTGGGCGAAACCATCCTCAAGTCCTAATGCCAAACTCTTCCCAATTCCCCAAAGTGCTTTAAATACTAATCCTAATCTAGTTCAAAACCCACAATGAGGTATTTCTTTCCAAAATCAATATGTAGTTTGATCATTACGCTGGGGCTTTTCTCGGTGCATTCAAACCAATGTTTTGCCCAGAGCAAAACTATTACAGTCAGTGAATTGAAAGACAAGATAGCAGGTGCCTGGATAGGTCAAATGATAGGTAACATATACGGATTGCCTCACGAAAACAAATACGTAAATGCACCTGGAGAAGAAAAGTGGCCATACGGCTATACCAAGAATTTAGACAAACTCAAGAAATACAGTGGCGCTTTCTCAGATGATGACACTGACCTGGAATACATGTATTTGTTGCAAATGGAGAAGTTTGGCCCGGAGCCAACCTATGAGCAACTACGTGAAGCCTGGCTGTTTCATATCAGAGATCGTGTATGGCTAGCCAATCGTGGTGCCTTGGGTTTAATGAAATTCGGATACACGCCACCATTTAGTGGTAGTAAAAATATCAATCCACACTGGTTTCAAATCGATCCGCAGTTGATCAATGAAATATGGGCCTACACAGCTCCTGGAATGGTTGACTATGCAGCGCAGAAATCCGATTGGGCCGCACGCATCACAAGTGATAGCTGGGGTGTAGAGCCAACGATTCATTATGGAGCTATGTACGCTGCAGCATTTTTTGAAACAGACATCAATAAACTGATTCAAATCGGATTAGACGAACTGCCGCCAAACGGAAGATACGCACAGACGATCCGCGATATGATCGCGCTGCATCAAAAGTATCCGGACAAATGGCAGGATGCCTGGAAAGATATGGCCGAAAAATATTACGTCACCGAACCTGACATGACCAAGACGATATGGAACGCTAATCTCAATGGAGCCTGCGGTATACTTGCTATGTTATATGGCAACGGAGATTTTCAGCGCACGCTTGACCTCTCCTGCGCCATGGGTTTTGATGCTGACAATCAGGCAGCAACGGTTGCCGGTCTCATGGGGGTCATGTATGGCTTCAAAGCACTCCCGAAAGATTTATACCTCCCAGTCGAAGGTTGGACTAAACCGTTCAATGATACCTATATCAACATCACTCGACACGAGTTGCCGGATACGACGATCAGTTCCATGATCGATCGAACACTCAGTATGACCCTCAATCTTATTATTTCTAAAGGAGGAAAGGTTTCAGGTAAAGGCGCAAAAGAAAAAGTGACGATTAATACCGCAGCTACATTTGCAGCACCGCTGGAATTTTTTATAGGCCCGTTGCCGGTGATGGAAGTCAATCGTCCAATAGAATATACTTTTTATAGTGATGCTAATAAAAATTATAATTGGTCACTGGTCAGCGGATCAGTTCCTCCTGGTACCACTTTTAACAAGGGAATGATTTCAGGCACACCTACTGCACCAGGACCGTATAAAATCAAAATTCAATTGGACAACGGAGGACAGAAACTGACGAAAGATTTTAATCTATTAGTGCGCAATACCAACATAGCGGCGAGTGCTGACTCTGTCCTTGCTAATGTGCGCGTTGTAAATGAAGTAGTGCGTGATTCATGCTGGACCACATTTGGCAGGTCCATGTATTCTAAAGACGTAGAAGTTATCAGAGATGGTGTCGTGGATGGTCCGGGTTCTGTCTTCTATAGCCTGGCTGCTAAAACCAAAATTCCTAAGGTGGATTATTATGGCTATGAATGGTCCGAACCACAAACGATTGACATGATGGCATTCCACGCCGGAGGCATGGAAGAGTTTGGAGGATGGTTTACATCCCTAAACGTACAATACAAGAATGAAAATGGAAAATGGGTTGGGGTGACTAATACTGCTATTAATCCCCCGATGCCGGAGACAGGCTATTTAATTTATCAGCCTCACTTTGCGGAGTATGTGATCAGTTTTGACAAAGTGACCACTAAAGCAATACGAATCATCGGCGATGCCATGATCCAGGATCACTGGAATAAGTACACCAAGCAAGTATCCGGGTTTACATCTATTACAGAACTCAGCGTATACAAAGCGGTAAACAAATAAGGATGAAGCATAAGTCTTTTATATCAACTGTTTATATACCCATGTGTATGATGATGATGCTCCTCCCTGCATGTAATCCTCAGGACACACCTACAGACGATGTGCTTTCCAAAGGTTCTATCACATTATCTAAACAAGTGCTTCAGGATAAAATCAAAGGAGGATGGGCAGGCCAGACGATTGGAGTAGTGTATGGAGCGCCGGTGGAGTTTAAATACAATGGTTCACTGATCGATGATCATCACATTATTCCCTGGGATGAACACTATGTCAAATACTGGTGGGATAAAAAGCCAGGCTTATTTGATGATATCTATACCGATCTGAATTTTGTCAATGCGTTTGAAAAACATGGTCTCGATGTCAGCGCAGATTCAATTGCACAGCATTGGTCAAATACCGCTTATCATCTTGCGCATGCAAACCAGGCTTCACGTTATAACATTCTAAATGGTATCATGCCTCCAGCATCTGGGCATTGGAGTAATAATCCACATGCCGATGATATTGATTTTCAAATCGAAGCTGATTTTATCGGCTTGATGGCTCCAGGCATGGTCAACAAAGCAACAGAGATTGCAGATAGAGTAGGGCACGTCATGAATAGCGGAGATGGGTGGTATGGCGGAGTCTTCGTATCCGCTTTGTATTCTCTTGCATTTGTGTCCAATGATCCTGTTTACATCACTACAGAAGCTTTAAAAACTATTCCTGAAGGCACAAAATTTCACGGATGCATTTCTGAAGTTATTGCTGCCCATAAAAAGTATCCTAATGACTGGAAACAAGCATGGTTTGAAGTACAGAAGAAATGGAACGGAGATGTTGGTTGCCCAAAAGGCGTTTTTCTTGGGTTTAATATTGATGCTAAAATCAACTCAGCTTATGTGGCGATAGGATTACTTTATGGAAATGGTGATTTTACAAAATCAGTTGATATAGCCGCTCGTTGCGGTCAGGATGCGGATTGCAATCCTGCTACCGTCGGAGGCGTACTTGGTGTGATGGTGGGATATGAAAACATACCAGATTTCTGGCTCAAACCATTGCAGGAAATCGAAAAAGATAATTTCGAAAGCACAGAAGTATCATTGGAAAAGGCATATGGCTGGAGTATGAAGCATGCTCTCGTTGTCATAGCCCAGGCAGGAGGAAAGACAGACGGCGATGAAGTGACGATTCCTTTAGCGGCACCTACACCAGTTGCTTTCGAACAAAATTTTGAAAATACATATCCAATCGAACGTATGAAGATCGATGAATCGTTTACGGACGAAATCACTTTTGAATTTACAGGCAATGGATACCTTCTATACGGAAATATGGCCAAGCGTTCAAAGATAGATGTGGATTACATCGATCGGATTTCTAAACGAACCTATGGGTCAGAAGCCTTAGGACTGGCCGAAAGAGAGGATCCCTATGTCGCCAACATGGAGGTGTATATTGATGGTGCATTGTCAGAGACTGTCAAACTTCCAATGAAGAATACCTCCAGAAGACTCGAACCATCATGGAAATATCAGATGACGGAAGGCAAACACACTTTGCGTTTAAAATGGATCAATCCGGATCCCACATATGAATACCGGATCAATGACCTGATCGTTTATTCTCAGACACCACCTAAAAGTAATTTGCCTGCCTCAGGACATTAAGTATGAAGAGATACCTCAGTCATATTATTATTCTCGTTCTACTTAGCAGTTTTCTGCCTGGTTGTGATGAACAAAAAACTTTAGGTACGAAGGCTATGCCGGCTCAGGTGGTCATGTCAAAGGCAGAACTTAAAGACAGAATACGAGGAGGATGGGCAGGCCAGACGATTGGTGTAACCTTTGGTGGACCGACAGAGTTTCGATTTAAAGGTACCATGATACAGGATTATCAACCGATGATATGGCATGATCACTATATCAAGGAGACTTTCGAAATTGATCCGGGGTTGTATGATGACGTATATCTTGATCTCACTTTTGTCAATATCCTTGAGCAAGTTGGACTCAATGCACCTGCGGATTCATTTGCATTAGAATTTGCGCACGAAGATTATAAGCTCTGGCACGCCAATCAAGCTGCGCGATATAATATTCTCAATGGAATCATGCCTCCTGCATCAGGTCATTGGATGAACAATCCGCATGCGGATGATATCGACTTTCAGATTGAAGCTGATTTTGCTGGCATGATGACACCAGGCATGACCAATACAGGTTCGGAGTTCTGTGACCGGATAGGACATATCATGAACTATGGCGATGGATGGTATGGAGGTGTTTTCATCTCCGCTTTATACTCCTTAGCTTATACATCGGATGACCTTCCTTATGTCATATCAGAAGCCTTAAGTACGATTCCTCAACAAAGCCTGTTTTATAAGACGATTGCAGATGTGATTCGGTGGCACAACCAATACCCGGACGATTGGAAAGAGACATGGTTTGAGGTCGAAAAAAATCATTCTGCGGAAAAAGGATGTCCTGAAGGGGTCTTCAATTCGTTTAACATCGATGCGCGGTTAAATGCTGCTTACGTTGTTATTGGGCTATTGTATGGAGACAAGGATTTTTATAAAACAATGGATATCGCCACACGGTGTGGCCAGGATTCCGATTGTAATCCTGCTTCTGCTGCAGGTGTATTAGGTGTGATGTATGGATATAAAGGTATTCCACAGTACTGGAAACCGGCTTTGGAAGAGGTAGAAGGATTGAAGTTTCCGTACATGGACATTACGCTCAACGAAGTGTATGATTTAACCTTTAAACATACTTTACAACTTATCGAGCAGCATAATGGTAGGATAGAGGATGATTCCGTTATGATTAAAATACAGGAACCCGCTACTGTTCGTTTTGAACAATGTTTTGAAGGTATGTATCCGAAAGAGGAACGTTACTTACGCCAGGAATTTGCAGACAAAAACATTGTAGTGGATTTTAATGGCAATGGGGTAGTTGTCCTGGGCAATGTAAAAAGCAGATGTGGAGTTACAAAAAGTGATTATGTGGCTTTACTTGATATCATGTTGGATGGAGAAAAGATTGAGCAAGTCAAAATGCCTTATGACTACATCGTTAGAAAATACGATATCTACCATAAGTATTTACTCAATGAAGGTCCTCATCACTTGGAGATCGTTTGGGTCAATAAAGATCAGGAGTTCAGCATGTACATGAAATCAATAGTCATCTATAGTGATTCACCTGCGAAAGCACTTAATCCAATGCACAATTGATATATACATTGAAAGAAAAAAACAGACATACGATATTTCCTTTATTCTTGCCGGTTTGGTTGGTACTGCTTATATTGCTTTTCATTGGTTGCAAAGAAGATGAGCCTGCTACACCTTTTGTGCCCTTACTTGAAAATCAAAAAATGCATAGCTTCACTTTTGATAACGAGATAACATATGCCGTCCTGCTTCCTGCTGGATATGATCAATCCACAGATTCATATCCGGTTGTTTATCTTCTTCACGGATACGGTGACGACGAACGGGCCTGGTATACAAGTGGTGGTTTGCAATATTACGTCAACCAATATGCCGGGGAAATAGTACCTATGATCTTTGTAATGCCGGCCGCCTATTATTCGTACTATGTCAACAAGTTTTCCGGAGATTACCCTTATATGGAAATGATGACAGATGAATTGGTGCCCACCATAGATAGTTTGTTTCGTACCCGAAAGGAACCTTCGTCTCGAGCTGTAATGGGCTATTCTATGGGAGGATATGGTGCGTTGATTTTACCTGCGCTGAATCCTGATATTTTCACAGTAGGGGTCCCATTAAGTATGTCATTCCGTACAGATGAACAATACATAGCTGAGCCTCAGAATGTCTTCAACAGCCAATGGGCTAACTTGTTTGGCGGTTTCGGTGCTACTGGTACAGCGCGATTGACAGACTACTTTATCAAACATAGTCCGTTTCATTTCTTTGGTACAGGTGATCTTTCCAAATTCGATGATTTGAAAATATTGTTGGATTGCGGGGATAATGAAGAGACCCTTTCCAGCACGAGTGACGAATTGCATGCATTCATGAAAGACAATACTATTGCACACGAATATCGAGTCAGAAACGGTGGACATTCCTTTGATTATTGGAAAAAATCATACCCCGAAGCGTTTAAATTTATCAGCAATGCATTTGAAGGCCTTCCTCATCCTAGTGAACCAACACCGGTTACTATCGGACCTTTAATTGATGATGCGCTCATAGAATCGTTGGAGGTAAGTGGACTTACCCTTAATATCATGACGCCAGTTGATTATCCTACTACATCATCAACCTACTCTGTATTGTATTTGGTACATGACTTTGAAGAAGGAAACAGAGATGAGAATGTAAAAAATGCCTTTTCACTGCTAAGGAATAATATGATATCAGGCAAATTGACAAAGTCGATTGTGGTAGAGATGCCAGCAAATGACATAGCATTTTCAAATGATCTGATCCATGATATTGTTTCGATTGTAGATGCAGGATACCGAACTCATAGCAACAATAACGGACGGATCCTTTTAGGCAATGAGCAAGGGGGCGCCATGGCTTCTGCTTTTGTATCCGGCAACACGGATGTGTTTAGTTCTTGCTTTATATTCAATGCGTCCTTGCCCGATGAACCCGAAAGTGCATCAGGAGAAGTATTTTATTATTTGGACCAAACCGATGAATGCAGTAGCTATCGAGGGTATCAACAACTCTATAAGGAAATCAGAACGGAAGAATTTGATTATGAATATCGTGTACGTCAAGGATCTCAAAACTATCAGGCTTTTTTGAATGGACTGGGAGAATCATTATCGTCTATCAAGGAAAGACTTATAAATTAATATGAGACAGCTAATCCTTCTATTAACAATCCTTTGGCTTCCTTTAGCGACTTTGCTCGCTGAAGAGAATAAGCGCATTGTGGAAGGATTGTCAATGACTAGTAAAATTCTTGAACAGGAAGTCAAATATTCAATTGTCCTGCCTGAAGGCTATTTTTCAGGAAAGAAGAATTATCCGGTCGTGTATCTGCTACATGGATTGGGTGATAACGAATCCTCATGGCTTGAGTATGGTCGCATTGCACAGATTGCTGATGCAGCTCTAGTCGAAAAAGAAATCATACCGATGATTTATATCATGCCGCAGGGCTACAGAAATTATTATGTCAACGACTATGCCGGTACGTTTCTTTATGAGGATATGTTTGTCAATGAAATGGTGCCTTTTATTGACACGATGTATAGGACTATCGCAGATAAAGGGCATAGGGCAGCGATGGGATATTCGATGGGTGGTTTTGGTGCATTGATTCTCCCGGTGCGCCATCCGGAGGTATTTTCAGTGAGTGTTCCATTGAGCATTTCCGTCAGGACAGATGCACAGTATATGGTAGAAGATGCCTCTGAATGGAATGATCAATGGGGAAGGTTATTTGGAGGTGTTGGGACAACGGGGGAAGCAAGGATTACAGATTATTATAAGAAGTATTCGCCTTTCCATTTATTTGGTTCACTTGACGCACAACAATTCCTTGATCTCAAACTATTCATTGACAATGGAGATGACGAATACACACTCTGTCGCAGCAATGAAGAATTGCACATCCTACTACGAGATTTGGAAATATCTCATGAGTACAGAGTGAGGGATGGTGGTCATGAGTTTTCCTATTGGAGAGAAGCCCTGCCTAATGCGCTACATTTTATCAGTGATAGCTTTGAAGGTAATGCGTATCGTGGGGATGAGCCCAGGGATTCAAAAAAAGTGAAGTATCCAAAAGTAAGTTTTGTCCAAAGCGAAAGATATTCGGTTGCATTGCCTCCTGGTTTTGATGCTGCTTCCAGACAATATCCGGCCATATACCTATTTGGAGATTTGAATAGTGATCGTAGACAGACGATTGCGGGGTTGGCGCATATAGGAATGAGGGATGGTTCATTGCCACCGATGTTACTGGTCTTCTTAAATGAAGGTGAAGTATCGTTGATGGATACCGTTATTCCGGAAGTGGAATCTAACTATAACGCACGCAATGGATATAGGTTTCGTGCGATATTTGGTTTTGAAGAGGGTGGGGTGTTTGCTTTACAAAATGCCCTGCAACCGGAGACCTTTACCTCATGTGTCCTCTTTGAATCGCATATTGATATTGAAAGTCTTAAAGCAGTGATTGCTTCCAACAAGTCCGCTATGAAGCGGATGTGGTTACTGATCAGTGTATCTGACACGAATATGGACTATCTATCCAATGGTGAGGCGCATATGCTTCTGAGAGACGAAGACATATATCATGAGTACAGAGTTGCTGAAAGAGGCCGCGAACTTCAGATATCAAATAGCCGTTTGTCGGAAGCATTCCAGTTTACAAGCGAAAAAATCCATAGATAAAACATACCAACTAAATACCTGACTATGTATATAATTGAAAGTTACTCTCTTGCGGTGGTCTTCACGATTGTCACCATGCTATGCTGGGGTTCGTGGGGAAATACACTAAAACTGGCGGCTAAAAACTGGCGCTATGAGCTCTTCTATTGGGACTATGTGATTGGAGTCGTATTGCTTGGATTGATTGTGGGTCTGACCTTGGGGAGCACAGGTGATCAGGGAAGAAGCTTTATCATTGATCTGGGCCAGGTGAGTGCTGCAAACATCTGGAGTGCAGTATTGGGAGGTATCATTTTTAATGCATCGAACATATTACTTTCTGCTTCCATTTCGATTGCTGGTATGGCGGTGGCCTTTCCATTAGGTGTGGGTCTCGCCTTGGTACTTGGCGTGATTATCAATTATATGAGTTCACCGAAAGGGGATCCGATGATCTTATTCGCAGGGGTCGCGCTTATTATGATTGCAATTATTTTCAATGGTATTGCCTCCGGAAAAATGAAAAACGCGGATAAAGCTTCCTCTTCTAAAGGAATCTGGCTTGCAGTTGTTGCTGGTATCCTTATGTCTTTTTTCTATCGGTTTGTTGCAGCAGCAATGGATGTCAACAACTTCGAATCGCCTACACCGGGCATGGCAACGCCTTATTCAGCCTTTTTTATTTTTACATTAGGGATGTTAGCCAGCAATTTTGTGTTTAATACGTTTATCATGAGGAAACCCTTTATTGGTGTGCCGGTGACGTATAGCCATTATTTCAAAGGAAATTTTCCTACTCACCTCGTCGGTATTGCTGGTGGTTTGATCTGGGGTCTTGGTACCGTGTTGAGTTTTATGGCAGCCGGTAAGGCAGGTGCTGCAATTTCTTACGGTCTTGGCCAGGGAGCGACGATGGTAGCTGCTCTGTGGGGTGTATTTATCTGGAAGGAATTTAAAGGAGGAGGACGGAGTGTTAACCTGCTTCTCTTTTTAATGTTTCTTCTGTTTATTTCAGGTTTGGCATTGATCATCCTTTCCGGAGGCAACTGATACAAACCTGAAACCACTAAAATGATTACTGACAAATCAGTATATAGATGTTCACTATTCAATTATCAACTAACTAAATCTGTTTAACAATGAAAAAGAATCTATTTTTTTACCTGTGCATGGCAGTACTTATGACCGTCGCTATATCCTGCAAGGATGATGACGACGACAACCCACCGGTTGTGGAGGCTTCTCTGATCAAAACCATCAATCTGGATTATGACGGTACCGGCGCTGATATCGAAGGCTGGGAGTTTATTTATGATGCTACAGATCGCGTGACAAGTATCATCAACACCTACAATGGGTCTGTTGAGGATACCATTTTGTATGATTATTCAACAGCAGGAAAACTTGTTATCACAAAAGGAGGAAACCCAACTACCTATGAACTCAATGCCAATGGAAGGGTTAGCAAAGAATTATGGGTAGCCGATGGCAGTGAGTATGAAGGATATACTTATAATGCTGATGGCATCCTGATTAAAATAATCGAACGTTATAGCGGTGCAGATCATCTAAAATATGATATGACGGTAGTGACTAAGAATGTGACTAACAGGATTCGTTATGAAGACGATTTGACCGTCAGAGAAGACAGGGCGTTTACGTACACTACTGGAGACAATTTGAGCAATATGCAGCAGATTTATGCTGTTGATTCAGAATGGAAACCAGTCGGCGGTCTTTTTGGAGAAGCAAGTGCTAAACTAGCATCCGGTTTTGTTCGCAATATCACTGCAGATCCTTTATCTGCTTATGGCGTGACGTTTACGTACACATTTGATGCAGTAAATCGTCCTGCTACCATCACCAAAAATGGAACGAGCAGTGGCGGCCCGTATACAGAAGTACTTTCGTACACCTATTATGAATAGGCTTTAAAACAAAGTACTCTCCGTTATCGTCCGGCTGAGGAGTCCCATTGGGTTCCTGAGCCGGATTTTTTTTATACAACTAACCTGATATTCAAATTAAAATGTTAACGTAGGTTATCGGCAGCCTGAA
>JAWXAW010000084.1:0-10319 GCA_034439675.1 Saprospiraceae bacterium
AGGAGATAGGAGATAGGAGATAGGAGATAGGAACTAGGAGGCAGGAGATAGGAACTAGGAGGCAGGAGATAGGAACTAGGAGATAGGAACGAGGAGGCAGGAACTAGGAGATAGGAACGAGGAGGCAGGAACTAGGAGATAGGAACTAGGAGGCAGGAACTAGGGGATAGGAGCTGCTTCCTCTCTCCTGCCTCCTCTCTCCTGCTTCCTGCTTCCTGCCTACAGTTTCCTGTTTCCTGCTTCCTGCCTCCTTATTCCTTAAAAATTCGATTAACTAATGGTTAACAGCCAATTATGAAGGCAAACCTTTGTCGAATAAAGAATGTCCCTACTTTTGGCATCGATAATCTGATCAAATCACATTTCAATTATTGTCCTGATATGAAACATTTACTTGGTATTTGTGCCATTTTTTTGATGGCTTCTTTTCAACTGGTTGCTCAAGACGTTGCGCCAACGACTACTCCTGCATCTAAAGCAGTATTGACACTTGAATCTGACGAAGTCGATTACGGCACTATCGATCAGGGTGGCGAGCCACTTCGTTTAGCCAAATTTAAAAACACAGGTACTGAGCCACTGATCATATCAGGCGCAAAGGGTAGCTGTGGATGTACCGTGCCTAACTGGCCTAAAGAGCCAATCATGCCGGGTGAATCTTCTGTCATCGAGATCCGTTATGATACAAAGCGTGTAGGTGCTATCAACAAGACTGTTACTGTTACTTCAAACGATGCTGCCGGCAAACACGTGATCCGTGTGATCGGTACGATCAATGCAGTTGCACAGGAAGAAGGTGTTCCTGAAAAAGAAACCATCTTCAAAAAACCTAACTAATCAACAGTTGGTTTAAACTTTATACAACCCGGATAGTTTTCTATCCGGGTTTTTTATTTTTTGCCCTTGTCTGTTCCATCCAAACCATTCGAAGATGATTGCACTCCTCTCCCCTTCCAAAAATCTGCACAACATCCCTCAACAAGCTCACCGATATACCTTGCCCAGAATGCCCGAGGAGTCTGCCTTGTTGATTGCCTCCCTCCAAAAATTTAAGCCTGATCAGATACAGGACCTCATGGATATCAACGACAAGCTGGCGAACTTAAACTTCAGTCGCTACCATACCTACTCCTGGCCGCATACACCGGAAAATGGAACTGCATCCATTTATACATTCAGGGGGGAAGTCTATCAGGGCTTTGATGCTAATACCATGAAAAAGGCGCAAGCAGAGCAAGCTGATAAATATGTCAGGATTATGTCCGGCTTATATGGCGTACTGCGTCCGCTTGACCTTATCCAGCCATACCGTCTAGAGATGAGTACAGAATTGAAGACCGGAAAAGCAAAGAATCTATACCAGTTCTGGGGCCAGAAAATCACCGAATTGCTCAATGAAGATATTGAGGCTACCAAATCCAAAGAAGTCATTAACCTCGCTTCTCAGGAATACATGGCCGCTGTTGACCTCTCTGTTTTAAAGGCGCCTGTCATTGACATCCAATTTCTCGAAGACAGGAATGGTAAGCTGCAGTTTCTTTCCTACAATGCAAAGCGATCAAGGGGGTGGATGGCGCGGTATATCGTGGACCATAAAATCAACAAAAGCATTGCCTTAAAAGGCTTTGATGTGCAGGGGTATTCGTATCGCGAGGAGTTGTCAGATCTGAAAAAGATGGTCTTTGTAAGGTAATTTTATCTAGCTTTTGGCCATGAAACAACTATTGATCCCGGCCCTGTTGTTTTCCGGCTGGATGGCTTTGCTCAATACAGACCTGCCTGTAAAAGGAAATTTTCTTCCGGCATTAGGACGATTTATAAGCCCGTTTCAAGGTGTCTGGCAAAGCGTCACTCCAAACGAAACTTCCTTTGATTTTGTAGGGCAGACCAAAGGCAATGTCAAAATCCTCTTCGATGAGCGGGATGTGCCTCACATCTATGCTGACAACCTGGAGGATGCACTGTATGCACAAGGGTATCTCCATGCGGCTAACCGTTTGTTTTCAATGGATGTCTCTACCAGATCAGCAGCTGGAAGACTCTCTGAACTAATCGGTCAACGCACGATTGCCATCGATCGCAAGCAACGGGAAAGAGGGTTTGAGTGGTCAGCCATTCAAAAAGCCAAGTCGTGGGAAAATTTTGAAGGAAATAAAGCCATCATTGACGCGTATGTGAATGGTGTCAATGCCTATGCGAAGTCACTTGATTATCGTGACTGGCCACTTGAATACAAAATTCTTTCACATGCACCAGTGGAATGGACATCTGTCACTACAGCGCTTGCGCAGACCAATATGGCCATCGCACTTTGCCTTGGTGAAGATGACCTCGAGTATTCCACTGCACAAGCAAAATTATCACAGGAGGATTATGTCTTTCTTTTTCCGGATCACAATCCCAAAGAGAGACCTATTATTCCAAAGGATAGATTATGGGACTTCGCAGTTACCAAAGCTAAAACTGATGGTGATCAAATAGGAACACCTCCTAATAAAAAGCAAACTGAAGATAATAGAAACAAGGATTTGAACGGCAGCAACAATTGGGCTGTCTCCGGAAAGAAGACGGCGAATGGATTTCCACTATTAGCAAATGATCCTCATCTGCAATTGGCGTTACCCAATATCTGGTATGAAATGGAGATCCACACGCCTGAGATGTCAGTCCACGGTGTTTCGATACCGGGCTTGCCTTTCATCGTCATCGGATTTAATGAAAAGATAGCCTGGGGATCTACTAATTCAGGTCAGGATGTTCTTGATTGGTACCAGATCACCTGGCAGGACAGCAGCCGATTACGATACAAGCTAGATGAAAAATTTGTCGACGCGACTTTACGTATAGAAGAAATAAAAGTTCGAGGCGCTAAAGTCATCATCGATACGATTCGCTATACGCACTGGGGACCGGTCACTCATACCGATGAACACAAGGACATGGCGATGAAATGGATCGGGCATCAGAAGGCGACCACCAATGATATTGATTACCTCAAAAAAATAAACAAGGCCGGTGATGTTGTGGCCTATAGGGATGCAGTGTCATCTTTTCAGTATCCGGCACAAAACAAAATATTTGCCTCTGTGCAGGGAGACATTGCGATCAGCGTAGCCGGTGTAATGCCAATACGTCCTGCAGGCCATGGTGAATCGTTGACCAGTGGTGAGTCAACTGCTCACGACTGGCTTGGCTATATTCCATTTGAACATGCGCCCTTCATCATTAATCCTTCGAGAGGATATGTAAGTTCAGCCAATCAGGCACCAGCGGATACCTCTTATCCCTACCCATTATTAGGCAAACGAATATTTGAAGATTACAGAGGCAGAATGGTCAACATGTTGCTTGATACCAGCGAACATTTTACTCCATCAGCTATGCAGGCATTGCAGCAAAATAATTACAATCTGCATGCAGCTGATTTGCTACCCGTTTTACTCCAGGCGCTTGACAGTGCAGGATGTCTGTCTGGTGAAGGTGTTGCGATAGCTTCTATCCTGTCTAAATGGAATTATGAATACCACCGCGATAGTTTATCACCTGTCTTTTTTGATCTCTGGTATAAGGAATTTGAAAACCTAACCTGGGATGAATTGGATAATCTTGGTGTGATGCGACCTGAGGAGTGGCGGATGGTTGAAATAGCAAAGGATCATCCTCAAAGCAAATATTTCGACCAGCTCCTCACCATGGCTAAAAAGGAAACCTTCTCTGACATTGCGTGTATTTCTTTTGCAAATATGCTCAAAGCATATCATAATCTGGAAGGCGATCAGGGAAAAAACTGGGGCAACTACAAACAGTCAGCCATTCCACACCTCGCCAGGTTTCCGCATTTTGGTGCTGACTTTATTCACACCTCAGGTGGCAGACATATCATCAATGCCATGAGTAAAACACACGGCCCATCATGGCGTATGATCGTGGAATTATCTTCACCACCGAAGGCATGGGTGAATTATCCAGGCGGACAATCAGGCAATCCTGCAAGTCCACATTTCCGGGATATGCTTGAGCATTATTTCGATGGCAAATATTATGAAGTAGCGATACGTAATGACCCTGCTGCATGGACGCCATCCAGACAAATCAACATCTCACCGAAATGAAAAACAAAACAACCGTAGCATTCATTCTTTGTATCGCCGGCTCTTTGCTGGCTGGTATTTATGGACCCTGGTGGGGTCCGGCAGTCTTTATCATGATGCTTTGTGCGTTGATGGGCTTGACCGTGAAGCAATCTATTCTGGCTGGAAGTATTTCCCTGGGCCTGGTTTACTTGGGCATGGCTCTTTGGATGGGCCGTCAGGACAAGGCTGAGATCATTGAAAAGACAGGCATGCTACTCGGCGGAATGAGCCCTGTCATGATGATCGTTGTGACTACGTTGATTGGATACATTACCGGTCTTCTATCCGGATGGCTAGGTAGCGTTATCGGAGGCGTAGTTTCAAAAAAATAAACAGGCAATTAAGTCAGTTGATCGTTCAGCCAACGGATATTGGTAGAAAAAAAACAAAAAAAGAAATTATACGGAGTACCATTATGTTGTCAGCCTCATCAACCCAGCTTTAGTCGCCTGATCAACTCCAGGAATACATCAATCAACCAGATCTGACATGAATCATTCAATACCCTCAGAGATCACCACTGCAGCAAATGCAGATCCTGAATACGAGGAGGCGCAGAAACGAGTCCGTAAGATTAAAAAATTTTATAAGGACCTTGCAAGTTGGGCCGGTACAAGTGTTTTCCTGCTTGCTTTGGATTTCTTCCTCAGCGGAGGTATCTCCTGGTCAAAATTTCCGGTTTTCTTCTATGGAATATTTGTGGTGACCGAGGTCTTCAATATCATCCGGTTACAGCGTCTTGATAAAGCATGGGAAGAGCGACAAATGAGACGGTTTACTGGTAGAGGCCATTCCAGGAATTTACCGGGTAATCATCTTGACAATCAACAGGAACAACTCGAAGATTATAGCGAAGACCTGCTCAATCGTAAGGATAGGGAAATGGAAGATTTGTCTGCGTATCGGAATCTCCGAAGGCCCTGGAAGGATGAGGACCTGGTGTAATCCTGCCGCAGGCCTGGTGTCCTCACCACCAGCTGGCAACCCTTGTTGTTGGGGACACCAACAACGGTAGATCAGGTATCCTTGTGCGGGATCTTGCTAACGACAAACAATCGCTGGATACTGTACTTGCCTCCTCCGTGAGCGGCGATCATAAAGAGACCGCCGGCTATAGCGATATTCTTCATAAACAGAATAGCATGCAAGCGCTGGGTGGTGACAGGATCATTCCAGAAAGAATACACAATAAAAGTTACAGGAAGCCAATACAGCAGCAGCAACCACACTCCAAATCTGATCCTGTATCCAATGAGCAGCATGATGGCGCCAATCACCAAGGCAACGATGGACGAGTAGAGGAGAAAGTCTGGCCTCCAGGTGATTCCATATTCGGCCATGGTCATCTTCATCTTGTCAGCAAACATGATGGAATCGATGGCTTCGAATATAAAAATCGCGCTGATGAGGATGCGCCCGATAAGATCAAAGATGTGGTACATAAACGAAATGTTGACTTTACTTTGACTGAATATAATTCTTCACGGCCTTGGCTATATATTGACCATCCATAGCTGCAGACAGAATGCCTCCTGCGTAGCCTGCTCCTTCACCACAAGGGAATAGTCCTTCTACCTCAACATGCATCCCATTTGCTGTCCTGAGCACACGTACGGGACTGGATGTGCGGCTCTCTGTTGCCACCACCACTGCATCTGTATCAATGTATCCGTTCATCTTGTGATCAAATCCCCTGATACCATACGCCAGCCTGTCATAGATCCATGTTGGAAGCAATTCATGCAGTGGGGCTGAAAACAATCCGGGGATATAACTGCTAACCGGAATATCCGCAGATACTTTCTTGGCAAGAAAATCGGTAAGTCTTTGTGCAGGGGCCGCCTGTGATCCATTTCCGACACTAAACATTTTCTGCTCTACTTCCCGTTGAAGGGCTACACCCATGAGGACACCGGCCGCATTGTAAGGCTGCATATCTTCGAGCTCTACTGCAGTGACAACACCTGAATTGGCATAGGGACTATCACGTCTTGACAGCGACATGCCATTGATCACAATTTCTCCAGGTGAAGTAGCGGCAGGCACAATCAACCCACCTGGACACATGCAAAAGGAAAATACTCCACGATTTCCTGCTTGCGCATTTAATGCATAACTGGCTGCAGGCAGATGGGGCCCGCGCGGGGCAATACCATACTGACACAGATCCACAAAATTCTGTGAGTGTTCGATTCTGACCCCTAAGGCAAATGGCTTGGGCTCAATCAATATTTTATGTTCCAGCAGCAGATCAAAGATATCACGTGCACTGTGTCCAGTGGCGAGAATGACATGATCTGCTTTTATACGGTCCTTGCCATTGATTTCAATGCCGGTCATTCTGCGCTGCGAATCACCGTCAAGTATAAATCCCGTAACAAATGAATTGAAAATAACAAGGCCACCATGCTCTTCGATGGTCTTGCGCATGGTAGCGATAATGCCAGGGAGTTTATTCGAACCAATATGTGGATGCGCATCCACCAGAATCTCAGGATTTGCTCCACACTCCACAAGGATCCTCAATACGCGGTCTATGTTCCCGCGTTTACCAGAGCGTGTATAAAGCTTTCCATCTGAATAGGTACCTGCACCACCTTCTCCAAAGCAATAATTTGAATGTGGATTGACAATCCCTTCCTGTTGAATAGCCTTCAGGTCTTTCCTCCTTGCCTGAACATCTTTACCTCTATCAATTACGATAGGGCGCAAGCCTTCCCGGATACATTCCAGGGCTGCAAAATAACCTGCAGGTCCTGCACCTATGATATGTACTTCCTTTGCTCCCGAAACATCCGGTAAATCATCAAGCTCTTTTGGTATAGTGGGTAAAGGATCACCTTCAGTGACCATAGCACGAACTAAATATACTGGTGGCCTGAATCTGGCATCAAGAGAACGACGGAGAATTCTGTATTCTTTAAGCCTTGAAGCTGCAATCTTTGCAGCCTTTGCCAGATCACCCGTGAGCAATTGCTGGTCTTCATAATCTTCAGGAGCAATCCTGATTTCAACTTCTTGCATCAGTATATCCAGGATTCAGGATTGATAGAAGACCTTGTGTCATTGAGCAGCTTTTGCAGAGCCTCCTGGTCACAGGAAGATCGGATAGCAACTCTTGTCAACGATCCTCCTTTAAGGAGTTCAGATTCGTAACCCAAAGAGGTGAGGCGGTCTAACATCCTTGAAATATTGGTAGGGTCAGTAAAGGCTCCGACGACCACATAACATGGGGATGATTTAGGTGGTTGTATATCTTCCGGAGGTGGAATCTCATTTATGGTTGTGTCAGCAGTGACGGGAACATTTTCAATGTTCGTGGTATCGGCCGTGATCACCGGATCATCAATTCGGGTTGTTGCAGAACTGTCCCGATAAACCTGTTTAAGGTCGTTAAGCTTATTCCTGTTACTGATGATATCCCAGGCAAGGTAGGCACATAATACGGCGATGAGGACCAATGCGGAAATCAGGATAATCCACCAAAGCCTGGAGGTTGATTCATCAATGCTCTCCTGATGTCTGACCTGTCCTTCATCCGCTGGAGAAGGTGTGGTCTCTCTAATAACTTCATTTACAGAAATTGGTTCTGGGGGAACATAACTGACAGGCTCTTTAATTTCAGGAGCGAAGTCATCCGTAACCGGCGGGGGCACATACACCGGAATTGACTTTTTCTCTTCTTCTGTTTTCCGGAGGTCCAGGACTTCCAATCCGCTGAAAGAAAGATTAAAGGCATCCCAATCCGGAGTGAAGCGAATATTACCATGGGATGACCTGGAAAAGGTCCCGAACCTTTCGATCAGATACGTTTTCCCATCAATTGTGTTTTCATGCACTATGCTGACAAATTCAATAATGGCTTTTTCTGGTGACCCAATTTCCGGTCCGGAGACATATTTTATATACTTGGCGAGTGTCTCATTAGGTGCTTCCGGATTGTCCTTGAAATCAGGTTCGACATATGGAGGTTTAATCCTTGAATTCGGGAGATCAATCAATGCAGGGTGAAAGATGGCCTCAAAACGTCCAAGGCCCTCTACATAGACCGATGGGGCCTGTTGGAGGAGATCAAGAATGTAGTATGGCACCTTATCTGAAAGCATGGCACAATTTAACGAATTCGGAGAGTGTCCGGTTAATGCGGTCTTGATAAATCATGAATATCCAGCCAATAACGCTTCGAGTCTATCAGTCGGAAACTCAAGACCTTTGACTTCAGTTGCAGGATCTGAAGCGAGAGGTGCCATATCCAGATTGCAACCTGAGAAATGCTAACTGCGCTCTGTTACCTGCTCACTGCAAACTGCTCACTGCTATCTCTACCCTTTCCCTGGTTTACGTTTACGACGGGTCTTGAAGAGTTCGGCTACTTCTTTTTCCTTCATAAAGGCCCATTCCGGAAACTTATCCATCACAAAGTGTTTGACATCCTGGTAGTGCGCGCTTCGCTTGTCAGTGAATTTCTTCAGACATTTGTTGACAAAGCCCATGCAGAGATCACGCAGGCGGATATTAAACTCCTGATTGGCAAAAATATCCATGTAGAGTTTCATAAACCTGGAGATGCTTTCATCTTTGACCGCTTCTTCTTCAGATTTTTTATGTTCAGAACCGGTGAGGACTTTATAATCCTCCTCAGGCAGATTAGCAATCAATTGCTGGAAATGACCATAGATGGTATGGCGCAGCGATTCATTTATGTTGGAAAGCCCTGCGTGGTTTTCGTAAAAATTCCTGGTAGCTTCTATAGCATCTTCGTGAATATACCCCTTCTGATGGATCACTTCAATGAGCGATGAATATCTCATCAGGTCATCCTGTAATGCAGCATCAAGTAACTTCTGCACATTGAGGTCTGACTCTTTATCCAGTTTCAGTCCTTTCTCTTCAATTTCGAGCAGATATTTGAAATACAATTCATTGAAGTCCGGAATGTTAGTCCTGGCAACATTCAAAACACCCTTTATCCATTCTTCATGGCCGATATGTGGAAAATAGCGGCTGAAAAGGATCAGCATCTTCAGGTATTCCTCTTCCTTCTTAAAGGCTTCGTTATTGAGAAACTCCTTGAAATTTGGCAGCAGACTGAGATTGATCTTGTCGTATTTGATCCTGTAGTGGATAAATTTTTCCAGGGATGAAAACAGGGTTTTTAACTCACCTATCGTTGTAGGAAAATCAGCAGAGTGGTAATTGTAATGAGTAAACTGGCGAAAGTAACCGTCATAAGCAGCCTTCCTTGCGGAAAGCACACGGAACTTATCGTTGATCATGGTTTCATAAAAGTGTTTCACTTTTTTATTCTCCACCTGGTTGATGAGATTACTCACCCAGATTTCGCTGGAGAGGGAAAATCCTATCTGGCAACTCTGTCCGATCTTATTCTTAATCCATTCGAAATTAGAAGAGTCGGCAAGGGCCAGCAATACTTCTTTGAAATGATCTTGCGGGCGCTTGTAATGGTATTCGCTGTCAATCTCTCCCCTGAGGACGCTGAAGCCTAAAACCTTTGGCAAGTATAAGCCTTCGAAATCCGTATGCAGCAGTGCGGATTCCAGGGTTGTCAACTGGAGCGGGTGATCCTCAGCAACGCGTTCATAAAGATTTTCGATCTGTGGCTCGAATGCTTCCCGGATTGCCTGGTAACTTGCCTCTTCCTCATCATCGAGGTAAGTGGCGAGTACATCAGAACTTTGAATGACCCCTCTGAGGGAGTCCAGTTCGATCTGGTATTTCGGATCTAGTTTTTCCATAGGTACATTAATTTAAATACCGTTTAATACATGTACACCTGGTAAGACACAATAGGCCTTACCAGGTGTACTAAAATTCTTTTCCCAAAAACTTATAAACTCAAAAGGCACTACTTTCACAATGCCCTGTATACTTTACTCAGGCTATTACGCCTCAGGAGTAGTCTCTTTATTTGTTTCCTCAGCAGGTGTCTCTTTTGCTGGAGCTTCGGCAACAACTGTTTCAGGTGCTTCGGTGGCAACTGTTTCAACAGCTTCGGTGGCAACTGTTTCAGGAGCTTCGGCAACAACTGTTTCAGGTGCTTCGGCGACAACTGTTTCAGGTGCTTCGGCGACAACTGTTTCAGGTGCTTCGGTGGCAACTGTTTTAGGAGCTTCAACAATATCAGCATCAGCTGCAGTTTCTGCTGCAGCTTGTTCAGCCAGGTCA
>JAWXAW010000085.1:0-22232 GCA_034439675.1 Saprospiraceae bacterium
AAGCACACAGAAATCAATGGCCGAAAGGAAGGGGTGATGACCGATTATTACAAGGATGGTAAAGTAAAAAGTGAGCGCCTCTTTAAAGCGGATATGCAGACCGGAAGATCCGTCATTTACTATCCAAATGGCAACATCAAGAAAGTACAATACTTTGAGCATGGAAAGGTGCATGGAGGGGATACTCTATTTTATGAAAACGGTAAACCTCAGTTTTTGCGTAACTATAACAAAGGAATGATCGATGGCTATATCCGCAAATGGAACTTAGATGATTCCATCATTTATGAGGCCCGATACAAGAACGACACCCTCATAGAGGTCAAAGGCGAGTCTGTCGATCCGGATACCACAATCAATAAATAGACATTCACCATTGCATTTATGTCATTGTTCGTGATTCCTTACGTAAAGGTGAGATTCCGACATAACGTTTTACCACTCCATGCTGGCCATTGTTAGATCAATGCTTGACTTCTCTTACCTGAGGGCTATAAATTCAACCAACAGTGAATTGCGATCGATGCCCAGGTATTGTTCCGGTGGCTCTTCGATTCTCTGAAGCAGACTGTACGCATTCAATAGGAAGATTTCGCTGATCGGACTATCGGAATCAAGATTGAAGGTATTGCGCATGACGATAAAAAGAAAGTCAGCACTGATATCATGTTTCCTCAGACTCTCATACCTGTTCTTCAAGTCTATAATTCCCTTTTTGCTGAGTTCTTCGATAGCATTCGAAAACATCTCGCGGACATTGGGCTTCACCTTATAGCCCAGGTTGAAATCTAGTCTGAAAATTTTGCCTTCAATGATTTCATAAAATTCATACTCCTGCTGAAAAGGTACTTCTGTTTCATTAAAATGCAAGAGCCAATAGGCATCGGCCCGCTTGGGCTGCTTCTGGTAGATTGATTTCAGAATCTGCTTTTCCATACGGTGGACGGAGTATGCACTTGTGAGATACACTATATTGGTTGCATACTTGGGGATCGCCAGGTCATTGCTTACATCGGTAATGATATCTTCATACTGATGGATGTCGACAAATTTCTTTTTGCGAAGCAATACATGTTTGGCCAGGTAGTGTATCACCATCACCAATATAAAAAAGACCATCAGGGCCATGGTAAAACCGGCACCATGAGCCAGTTTATGCACATTGGCTGCGAGGAAACTGATCTCAATGGCGAGAAACAAGGCGGTGATGCTGCCCACTCTGATCCAATCCCAATGCAGCTTCTTGCGAAGAAAAAAGATCAACAGTAACGTAGTCGAGAGCATAGTAAAATTCAAGGCCATACCGTAAACGGCCTCCATCGCAAGACTCGTCTGGAAATATAAGACAATGGCCACGGATCCTATAAACAGGATATGGTTGATCATAGGAATAAATATCTGCTGCCGATGCTTACTCGGATACAGGATCTGAACTCTGAACCAGGTCTCCAGTTTGACCGCTTCATTGATCAGAGAAAATGAACCACTGATCAATGCCTGGCTGGCCACGATAGAAGCACCTGCTGCGATGACTACGCCAGTCCCTACAAACCATCTTGGCATGAGTTCAAAAAAGGGATTCAAGCCATTTAACATCTGCCCGTTCATATGCTCGATAGCCCAGGCACCCTGCCCAAAATAATTGATCAGCAAGGCGGACTTGACAAAAATCCAGGTAATGCGAATATTGGTTTTCCCCACATGTCCGAGATCCGCATACATAGCTTCAGCACCAGTTACACTCAGGAAAACAGCTCCCACAATCACCCAGGCACCGGGATGAGAGGTGAGCACATTAAATGCATAAACCGGATTGACCGCTTTCAACACTTCCAGGTTTTGACCCATTGAAAACAGCCCCAAAATCATTAGCATAGAGAACCAGACTAACATGACGGGGCCAAAGAACTTTCCGATCTTATCTGTGCCGAATTGTTGAAAAGTAAATAACCCCACCAATATGATAATCACGATAGGTAATACAGGAACCGTATCTGTCAGACTTTTCAACCCTTCTACAGAGGCCGTCAGGGAAATAGCAGGTGTGATCATCCCATCGGCCAGGAGTGCAGCGCAACCAATCATCGCAACATATATCATCCACTGTGGAGCAGTCCGCCTGATCAATGAGTATAGTGAAAAGACACCCCCTTCTCCATGGTTATCCGCCCGAAGGGTCAACCAAACATATTTGAATGTAGCCTGCAAGGACAAGGTCCAGAAAATACAGGAAAGACCGCCAAGCACCAGTGCAGGAGTGATCACATTCTTCCCAAAAATAGCGGACATTACGTATAAAGGCGAGGTGCCGATATCGCCAAAGACAATACCCAGTGTGACCAGTAAAGTGGCTGCTGTGACCTTGGTGTGCGATGATTTCATGTCTGCCGGCTATTGTTAACTCCTCAGGTACAATCCGAAACAGGGAAAAAGACTTATAGCTAGACTGTCGGACTGTTCTGCGCTTAAAGGGCACAAATATAGACAACACACACATGGAAAAAGCAAAAAATTGTTGACTTTCCTAATGCATTGAAATCAACATATATTCTTCCCGAATGGAGGAAGCGACGTCTTTCAGGTTAATTAACCTAAATTAGGATAGACAGACCTCTGCGTGAATTAGTTTTGTACGAAATTGTTCGTATGATGAAAAGAATCACTATCCTGCTTCCTGCACTGTTTATCCTTTTTTCAGGTTTCAGTCAGTCTGACCTCATTCCCGAGCGGAACTGGAAACTTGCACAGGAACATCTCAGCCGACAATTGGATCTTTCAGGCATTGTCATGATGGGCGCTGAAGGAAAAATAATCATCAATCAAGGAGCTGGCTTTACAGATCGAACTAAACAGATCCCATTTACGGATGCCAGCCTGTATACTATCGGCAGTATCACCAAACCATTTACAGCAACATCCATTCTGCTATTATTAGAGCAGGGTAAGCTAGGGTTAAGCGATAAAATCACTACTTATTTTAAAAACATCCCTGAGGATAAGCAAGAGATTACCATACATCAACTACTGACTCATGCTGCAGGCTTTCCAGGTGCGATTGGAGATGACTATGAAGCTATCACGACACAAGAATTTCAGGTTTTGGCATGGCAGGTTCCATTGCTCTTTGCACCTGGCACAGGATATGGATATTCCAATGTTGGCTATTCGCTACTAGGGATGATCATCGAGCAAGTGAGTAAAAAACCTTATAGTGCATTTCTGCAAGAAAACGTTTTCGGTCCGGCCGGAATGACCACTGCCGGCTATCAAAATCCAGTTGCAGATTACCGGTTACTTTGCCATGGGTATACTGCTGACGGGTCAGACTGGGGTACATCGCATGACAAACAATGGAATAAAAATGAGCCTTACTGGAATCTTAAAGCTAATGGCGGAATACTCATATCTGCGAAGGACATGTACCAATGGTATCTGGCACTCAGAGGTAATACCGTACTCTCCCCTGAATTGCTGAAGTTGCAGACCTCACCCTATACGGACGAGGGTGGTGGATCGTATTATGGATATGGATATGCAGTGGATCAGCAAGGTGAATGTGTGCAGCACAATGGGGGCAACGGAATTTTCAAAGCTGATTTCCGTTGGTTTCCCAAAGCTGATTTCTTTTTGTTTTCGGCCACCAATGATGCTAATGTCAGACTATTCAGACTGAATGATGAAATCATCCAAATCTTGAAAACCGGGGAAATGCCAATACAAGATAATTGGGTAGAAATACCCCCAATTGATTTTCCTGCTGATGGCAATCAGAACACCGCTATGGCATTTATTCTGTTGATTAAAACTTATACGCCAGAAAAAGGAGATTTGTTTATCGCAGACTATTGTTCAACTGCAATGGTCGAAAGAAATGGGAAGAAGAGACTACATGAACTGTTTGTAATGCTTCATGGAGATGTCAATCCTGATTCCAGGGAACGTGCATTTTCGAGCACTGAAAAAGTTCAAGTCATCCTGAATGCACGTGACAAAAATGCAAATCTAAAATTGACATTGACGATGGCAGAACACAAATTAGACAGGTTGTCTGCAGAGATTGAAGGACAGTGATTTGGGTTGTACCTAATCATTGATTATTTTACATGAAATACTATTTGGAAATATGCGGAATAGACTGATGCTACTCATGCTGGTGGTGATCCATACTTGGGGATGTTCGCCGGGCATACATTCCTTCGATTGGCTTAACGGGACATGGGAAATGCCCAATCCTAATGGTAGCTATAGACTCGAAACATGGGAAGAAAAAGATCGCACCATGATGATCGGAACGGGTTTGAAGCTGGTTGGATCGGATACGACGCTATTGGAATCCATTCAATTGTATACGGATCGCAAACAAATCTGGTATGTACCGACTGTCGCCAATCAAAATAATGGAACTCCGGTCGCTTTCAAAATGGTGTCCTCCACGAACAATCATTTTGTATTTGAAAACCCGCTGCATGATTTTCCTCAGCGCATAGTTTATCATTTTAAACCTATCCTTCCGGAAAAAGAAATAATACAATCACCGGGTGATACACTTGATGTCGGCGTGACAGCGCTAGATGGTGAAGGGATTAATTTCCGCTTTACTCGAAAGTCATTGAAATAAAAAGGTTTGTAGTTTTTGTCATAGACCCTCGATAACTTATTAGATATCTAACGGATTATTCTCCCCCGTCATCTCGCATACGTTTGATAGCATCCTGGCCTACTGCTTTGCCGCTTGTATTGCCATCTTCTATATCAAACCTGTAATGAATACCTCCATATAATCTTGATAAGGCAGCCTCATCAGAATAATTCTGAAAAGTGGCCGTTTCTTCAGGAAATATATACGAAAGGACTTCTGCACCTGCGGCAGAAAACATGGAATGTCCGGAGGTATAGCTTGGAAAGTTAGGTGTTCCAAGGATAGTTTTAAACCCTGGCATAGCCTGTATAGGTCTTGGATAATGGAAGTAGTATTTAGCATCCCAGCAGGCGATACCTGCATCCTGCATCGCCATATTGAGGTATGCCAGCACACGTGCTGCTCTCAGTGGATTATACCGATTCTTTACAATTGATTCGCAGGCGAACCTGTTCCAATGTCCTGGTGGCGTATACGTACCCAGACCATCAGACCAGAAGTTGGCGATTTTACGTTGTTCATTTGTCAGGTTATCAAGCACGTCATTGAGTTCATTAGCTGCGGTCTGGAATTCCGGGGAATTCGGGGCAGGCGGGCCGGCAGGTCTTACGGCTACTACATTGGGAACACACCAGAGTTTTACCTTACTGTATAAAGGTGTAATTCCAACAGGCCTTGTTGGTGTCTCCATATTTTCCCAGTGCCAACCGAAGCGAGCCTGAGCTGCATCCCGGATAGAATCTGATACGGGTCTTGGGCTTTGCGCAAATTTCATCCCATCCGAAGCAGCGCGCATACGAAAAACTTTTCCAACGGCTCTTCCAAGTGAATCACCTCCGGTGATGTCGCTGGCAACACTCATCCCTGCCCACATCAGACTGTTCTGGTGTTCAACGGCCTTTTGCGCTATGTAATCCTTTTCAAGAGGATACATTGCCGTGAGAATATCTTTTGATACAGCTGCGATCACGGCACCTTCTGAAGGATAACCTGGAAGGTTATTGAGTGGCAGATGAGTAGTAATCGAACCATCCGCATTGAAGGCCGCTGGGCGATTAAACTGATATTTATAATGCCAGGTAGTAATCAAAGCGTCATATTGCGCGGCAGCCCAGTAAGCGAATGCCCTTGCTGAATATGGCGGATGTGCAAATGGAAAAAGTGGATAATTGCCGGGATTATCTGGATCCGGAGCAGGATAAGATCCATCTCCATTTGGTGCAGGTGTCAGATTATATTTTGCAGAGAGTTCTCTTGCGATTTCATTCCAACGGATCAACCCATCTCCACCCCAGTAATCAATGGCTGCTTTCTGTTCGCCGGTCAATTGCGCGGAGAGTGATTTGAGTGAAGCTAATTCTGCCTGAAATTCAACCGACCCTGCATCTGTAGGGGCAGGAATTCCGATCTGGGCAGAACTGGTTAAAAGATTTGGTATCCAGTCACCTCCATTTTCATCAAGGGATGCAAACTCATAAGGATCAAATGCGTAATTACTAGGCAGATCCTCATCACATGCCTGGAATACTAACAGAGTTGCGAAAGCCAGCAGTATCGTAGGGAAAATGATTATTTTTTTTTTCATTTTAGTTGAATTGTGGTGTGATAAAAAGGAGATGCCTTAATCAGTTGGCAGCATCAGCGGTCTCCCTTGTTCCCCAAATTCCGAACTGATAAGTGATACCCGCGGTGAAAGCAGTTGATTGTCCAACATTTCTTCCTGTCAAAATTTGATTACCCTGAGCAACTATACCAAACCCTGGCAAAAACGAAGGATAATAATGAATAAACATGCCGGCTCTGGTGTAATTCATTCGATTGGAAGGAAATCCGGCATCCTGGCGTCGGATATCATAACCTCCAAATGAATTAAGCCCGTCATACGAAGCTTCAACCTTAAGGGTATAATCAAACAACCAGTAACCAAGGGTGGCTGCATAGGACATGGCATTTGGCATATCCACCACGTCTGAATAAATACCCTGTGTGGTATAGTAATAATCTCTTTCTATAGTCGCATTGCCGCGGATCATATATGCCGCTGTCCCACGGATGTAAAGACCCATATCAAGCTGGTACTGCGGTGTAGCCCTGATTGAAAAATCCGGGCATCCCAACCCAATGCTAAAAGGCGCATAGTCTTCGAGGTAATCAGACGTAGGCAAGGTCAAACCAATGACGCCGAACAAGGATAGAGTGCCAGAACCTAAAGTGTGCTGATAAGCTGTGCCTTTTAGCCAGAGGCCAATATCCTGGAAGCCGGAAACACCTCTCATCTGTCCACCACTTGCCTGCGTTTTGACCCAGGGCAAAGCTGCGATGACATTTAACCGGTCAGACAATCCTAAGGCAAACATTGGCATAACTGTCTGGCGGGTAAATGTGCCAATATTTCCATTTGTACGCTTGAGTGTGCCTTCCCAATATTCATCCCATGTATCATGGGTATAAAGTGCTGCAAAGCAGATCTGGCCTCTTTCCATCATCAGTCCATCGGCAGGGGTTTGTGCCTGGACTCCGCCTGGAAGAGCCAAACTCAATAAATACATAAATATATTAATATGTAATATCTTGTTCATGAACCATTTGTTATATAATGTGGTGAGTTAAAGCCATTATAAATGACAAAATTATATATACAAACTGACATCCAATGATTTACTATAAAATTCTAATATATCCCACTCCTATTTAGTCTGCAAATAGTTTGCCAGGATTCAACCCGAACCCATTGATCTTCTATAAAAAATCCTCTAATTGAGGTCCAGTTACTTGATGGAAGCAGCGGTAGTGGCGGCCATAATTAAATGGTCAGGGTCCATTTTTTATTGGAGGTATCAGATCCATCTAGCTCTCACCACCGATCAGCCATTTTTTAAATTCAGGAGATCGCTCCTTGCTGACGATAGCATCTTCCTCTGTCGGTGGGTTCATTTTCAACTTGACCCTTGATTTGGAATAGGCGATCATTTCATCAATTGCATCCATCTTGACAATAAACTGCCTGTTGATTCTGAAGAAATGGGTTGGATCAACCATCCCTTCAATCTGGTCCAGGCTCTGGTCCAGCGGATATCGTTTATTGCCGGGCAAAACGGCAAAACTGATTTTATCCCTTGAATAAAAATAAGCCACGTTGTCCAGATCGATCAGTTTAATGGCCTGGCCCATCTTGACAAGGATGCGCTTACTTTTTTTAATAAACCCCGCCTCAGCCAGTTTATGAATCAGGTCTTCACCTTCATTGTCTTTCCGCTTATCCTTTGATATTTTCTGCAATGCATGCTCAAGTTCATTTTGTTTTATCGGTTTGAGCAGGTAATCGATAGCATTCACTTTAAAGGCTTTGAGTGCATACTCATCAAAGGCCGTTGCAAAAATGACCGGTGAGGTAATGTTCACTTTCTGAAATATATCAAAACTTGATCCATCGGCGAGATGGATGTCCATCAGTATAACATCCGGGGCCGGATTGGCCGTCAACCACTCTACCGCTGATTCGATACTGCTCACTGCCCCCAGGATCTCAATATCCGGATCTGTGTCCCTCAATAATTTCTGCAGTCTGCGCACAGCGGCTGATTCGTCTTCAACGATTAATACTTTCATGTGTTTGATTTTTTAATGATTGGGATGCGAACTACAAAAGAGGTGTCACTCTTTTCTATGATTACTTTCTTATCACTCAGTAACTGATAACGCCTAATGATACTCTGGAGACCAAATTGCGTTGATGGTTCTGGCTTTGATTTTGGCTGAAGGCTATTTTTTACCGTTACATATCCATCCTGGTCGCAGGTTATAAAAAGATCAAGCGGATATTTTTCAGAAATGATATTATGTTTCACTGCATTCTCCACTAACATCTGTAATGTCATCGGCAGGATAAAAGCCTCCTTCAGGGGTGGATCCATGTGGAGCCGCAGATTATGCCCATACCTTTTTTCGAGGAGGTAGGTGAAATTCTGGACTAACTCCCACTCCTCTTCCAGCGAAATGTACTCCTGTTCCCTATACTGTAGAATACTCCTGTAGAAGTCAGACAACTTCTCCACATATTCCACCCCAACTTCAGGCTTCATGGGATTTTCATCAATAATCGTAATCAGGGTATTAAAGCTATTAAATAGGAAATGGGGATTGATCTGTGCTTTCAGCGCAGATAATTGTGATTCGATCATATCCTTCTTCAACAGCGCCTGGCGTTCGGATCTTCTTTCACGAGATTTGACCAGCCAATAAAGTGCTGATCCTGAAAAAAGGGTCATCAATCCGATAAACCAGAACTCCCGCCAGAATGGTTTAGCTATTGAAAAAGAATAGGATGCAATGGGTTCATCCAGAAAAAAATTATTCTCAGACGCTTTGACAGAAAAGGTATAGTCTCCGGGCGCCAGATTGGAATAGGAGGCCGTATTGTCTTTTGACTCTTTCCACTGAAGATTATACCCATCCAGTTTGTACAGATACTTAACTGCAGATGGTGATGTGTACCACAAACCGACATAACTGAATGAAATATAATTCTGCGCGTGTGAAAAATGATTTACAGTCGCAAAATCAATTTCCTTATCAAAGACAGTTACTGCAGTCAACTGGGTTCTCGGATGAATACTCAACTTGTCCTTTGGAGCGTAATATTTAAAGATTTTGTTCAGTCCGCTGGTATATACATGCCCTTTGGAATTGACAGCACTTGCATTGAGCCCAGGGGCAAGGTCTTCGATTCCGATTTCTTCGTTGTAGTACATAAAATGCCTTCGGGCTGGTTCCATAAGGTCAATACCCTTGCGATGAGTGATGAGGATGTCCCCGGTGCCGCAGGTATTAATAGAAGCCATGTTCAGGTTCTCTAACCCTTCTTTTACCCCGAGTGGTTTGTAGGAATTACCATCAAATTCGATCAACCCCTGGTCGGAAGAATTAAACCATAAATGGCCATTGTGATCCTCACAAACAGAATAAACGGTCTTTATTTCCAGGCTGTCATGCCCGGTATATTGAATGACCTGATCCCCATCTATACAGAAAACACCATTGCCATCTGTTGCAAACCAGGCCCGATCTTTACTGTCTACATATACTTGGAAAACAAAATGCAGATTAGACTGCCAGGGATCACTCAATAATTGAAACTCCGGACTGGATTCCTTAAAAATATCCTGATCCGCCGGATACGAAACCACTCCTTCAAGGGTAGTAATCCAAATTGCCTTTGAGGTAGCCGCCATAGACATAATTGTAAATCCTCCTCTTTCGATGATCGATCCAAGATGATTTACGTTGGAGGTGACGGGATCATACACATACAATCCCTTGTCTATTGTTCCAATCCAGAGGTGATGAAAACGGTCTTCCAGGATGTCTGTTATGTTCAATGCGATATGGGGAAGCATCCTGATAGGCTTTGATTGCTCAGTCGGATATTGCTCGATACGAAAAAGTCCGCTTTGGGTGCCAATCCATAGCCTATCTTTTGAATCCGTATAAATCGTTTGAATTTCCGGTATACTGACGGTCAATGATTCGAAAGGACGAAATCCTGAAATCAGGACCCCTTCTAACATCACAATCCATATATTCCCTTCCACATCAGAGAGCAATCCGCTCACCTGGCCTTGTTTGAAATTCTGCAACCCAACCAATTGCTTTGCAAACGAATCTTCAGGGCTGTGACGCCAGACACCTTTGCTATGGGTTCCAATCCAGATTTCGTGTTCATCAAAAATGGCAAAGGAGGTGATTTTATCCATTTGGATGGTTTCGAACGGCTTGCTGATCTGTCGTGTTGTAGCATCAAAAAAAACGACCCCAAATTCAAATGTCCCTATCCAGACGTTGCCCTTCTGATCAGCTTTCAGGGCAGTAATGATCTGGTCTGGCAGGCCATCCTTGAGGCCTAACGTCCTTATGCTTTTTGATTCCTTTTCAAAAGTGCAAATGGTTATTCCATCATCCGTTCCCAACCACACATCACCTTCGGGTGTGCAAATCATCGTATAGATATCCTCTCCGCTAAGGCCATCATCAAGGTCGAAATTAAACAGACGTGAACCAGTATAAACATAGGCCCCTTCACCATACGTTGCAAACCAGATATTGCCAAGGGGATCCTGTACAATGGAAGAAATTGATTTCTTAGGACATCCTTCATCCACTTCAAATTCATGCATTTTTCTGGACTTGTCCAGATAGAAAATTTTACCCGATGAGGTCCCAATCCAAATACGATGTGAAGCATCTTCAAACAAGGCAGTTACCTGGAATGCTGAATCAGGATTACCTAGCTGAACAGGATGCCAGGCATTACCATCGTAACGAGCCAGACCTCTGGCGGTACCTAACCAGATCATACATTGGTTATCCTGTATAATGATGTTGATAGCCAGACCGGCATTTTCATCCCCGATGTCATGTTGAATAAATCTGGGCTCCTGAGCAATACCTGAATATGCAAAAAAAACAAGCCATATTATTAGCCTGATCCGGTTCATTGTGCCTTGCCTTCCATGAATTCGATATCAATCTCAACGTCTATCTCTTCAGCAATTTTTTGCATAACGATTTTTGGAATGTTGATACCGTGATCTGTGACCGGTACCAGAAAATGGGTCTGAATTCTTGCAGATCCTTGACTTAGGGTTAGGGTACCCCTGATGATTCTTTCTTTAGTAATGCCATGAATTTCCAGGCTTCCCTTTGCCCTGACGGAATAAGTGCCCGGCGTATCAAAAGGGATATCTTCAATAAATTTACCCTTAAAAGTGGCCTGGGGATACTTTTTTTGTTCAAGATAATTTTCCAGGAAATGGGTTTGTTGAATTTCACTATTAAATCCTTCAAAACTATTGATCCTGATCGTAAAGGCAAACGATTTTGAAGCAGGATCAATCGCCCCGCGTAAGGTATTGCTTTCTGCTTTAATCAGCTCCAGCGGTGCTTCGGATTTGATGCTGGCTTTTCCTTTTTCCCCAATTAAAAGTCCCTGCTGGGCATGTGACCATGCTGCAAAACTGATCCAAATGCAAAAGATGAGGAATTTTCTTTTCTCAATCATTGACCACAAAATAAAAGCAAAATTGACCGGAAAGACTTACTGTTGCCACAGAATAAAATGAAATCAAGGACGAACAGGCTAAAAACCGGGATGAACCGATTTGCAGCTTCCTGAGCTTAACAGGCCTGCCCTGAATAACGGTTAAACGTGCGGGTCATTGCGTACGATAACTTATTATGAATTCATTGTGGTTTTCACCAGTCCGCTCATCCTCGCAATCAGCTACTCTATACCCTGATAAAGAAATAAAAACTTGACGTAAGGTCGCTGTTATTGAACAATGATCTTGATGGCATGGCCGCCATCCAAGGTGACCACATAAATCCCTTTTGGCCATTCTGAGACCGCTACCTGATGTTGCCCGGTTTCGAGTTTTCGCGACCATTGTTGAACGCCCTGTATTGACGAAATGGAACATATACTTTTGAAAGGAACATCGATATACAAGGTTTCATTTACCGGGTTGGGGCCAATAATTAATTCCGTTCCCCTGCGATTCAGGGATGAAGCTGACAGCAAATTGTCTGTGCTGACCTGATCTATACACACATAGGCCGGTGTATTCATTCCAAAAATACCTACATCGCTGGAGGTCATCCTGAGCTCAAGGGAATCCACTTCACCCAGTTTGGTGAGGTCAATATATGTCCAATCTGAAAGAATATAGTCTCTTTTGGATTGTGGAAAGCGATAATCGGCGAGATAAATATTGATACTGTCATCATCAATCGCACCTCCTGAATATTTCTTGATCGTCAGCAATAAGAAATCAGGATCAAGTCCGGTTTCTCCTCCGAATTTTTTGGCAAAGCTATCTCCATCCCTCATGCTGAGATACGTATAAGTGCTGTTGTTGATATACATCCCGATCATTGGTTTGCCAATAGAATTTGGTTGCAACCGCACGATGATCGGATCGTAGATGTAACCGATGCAATAGGTGGACGTACCGAGTGCGCCTGCACCAGATATGGAGCTATACTGGTTGAGGAATCCTGGAGTTATCGTATTTGTGTCAGCAGAAACCGCCCATCCGGCCCAATAATTAAACTCCGCATCATAGAAATTAGGCAATTCAATGGAGCCACTGCGAAAACCAGTTTCAGGGGAAGCATTGTTTAAATATTCTCCTGGCTTGAGGTTGAAGTTTTCAAATCCTGCCATGGTCTGTGTATAGCCTGAAGGGAGACAGAACACCACAGAGAGCAATGTAAAAAATGCATTTATAAAAGTCTTGTTCATTATCGTCTTGCTGAGCCTCGTGATAAAAAACTTCCCACGGTCAAGGAGATTTGCCGGGTTGAAATGTATTGATTTCTCAAAGGTTATAAAAACAAAAACCTTACTCCTCCCATAAAACTTCTTCCGGGCATTGGTCTTCGTTCAATGATCCTGTAAGGCACGTTCCATACATTGTCGGCTTGAAGATACAACGACCATTTGAGTTTGCGTTGTAAAAAGTTAAAATTAAGACTTGCTGAACCAGTATTACCTGCCCGGACATCTTCATTTATTCCTGTCGAAGAGCCGAACCAATGATGATAATAATACCCGGACCATTGGGCATTTTCGATGCGGATACCTGCAAGGATGTTTTCAACAGGCACATAGAAGAGTTGGTCGCCTTCTTGGATCATAAACTCAGGGAGCGGACCTCCAAATTTCGACCAAGTCAGATCAAGCCCTGCATTGAAATTAAAATGCCAGTCCATGGCTGTGATTTCCATATTGCCACGCGCTTCCAGTCCATGGCTATACACTTCCGCTATGTTGATCGGCGACCAGTAATTACGTATATCCTTAGTGGGTGGCATCCACATGATCCATTGGTCTATATTTCGTGTAAATGCGGTGAGGGAAGTGGTCAGTACTAAATTTTGACTAGTCCCTGAATAGTGGATGCCTGCTTCAAGCGTCCATCCTTCTTCAGGCTGAAGTTCAGGATTACCGCCTGGTCTCCAATAGAGATCGTTGAGGGTGGGTATTCTGTAATTCCTGGAGACACTTGATTTCAGCGTAATATGCCGAATACCTGACCATTCGGCGGATAAATCGACCAGCAGAGGTGACCAGGCCCCATCCGTTAATTCTTCACGCATCTGGAATCTCCAAACCCAATCCACATGTAGGTAGCCGAGAGAGGCGAACGCTGCGTGCTGATGGCGTGAGGTGCCTGCTTCATAATTTACAGACTGCGCCTCCACGATTTCGGTATACACACCGCCTGCAAGGTTTAATCCCGGGGCCAGGCGAACTGTAGTTTCAGCTTCAACTAACCAAGTGCGGAACTGATTTTGCGTAAAAAGAAGAATCAATGAATCCTGGTAATCGATATTCTCATCCAGCCAGGCTGTCTTCACCTGCCATTTAAATTTATCGCCTAGTCTTGTCCATTGCAGAGACATTCGTAGACTTTCATCCTGTTGTGCGGATTTGCTGGTCGTCTGTGTAGAGGTAGGCGGTATTTGTCTGTCGGTTTCCTGGTACCACAATCTTGCAGTGAGATGTTCGCGCTCATGCATTGACCACATGAACTCCTGCATCAGGCCAACATTCCTGAGTTCATTGTGTACCTGATTTTTTTCCGGAATTCCGCCAGCAAGCCGGTACCTGTAATTATTTTCTGCGCTCTGGGCAAAAAGCCGCGTAGAAAACCTGAATTTCTTCAACCCGTAACTTGCTTTTAGTTCTCCCAGCATTGCATCCCAACTACCAGCAGAAAGATGAAGGCTCAGATTATCATCAGTACTTAAAGTTTCATTTGAAAGAGAAATAAGGCCCCCAACTGCCCCTGACCCAAAAGCAGCTCCATGCCCTCCATAGTGAATAGCCACTTCATCCGTGAAAAAAGCAGGCACCAAGGCAAGGTCAACCATACCTAGCATAGGATTACGTAAAGGAATACCATTCCAAAGTAACTGGGTATGGGATGCGCTTCCACCCCTGATCCCCAAGGTGGCGAGCGTGCCGCTTCCATAACTACGGACATAAAGAGGTGTCTGTATTGCCAATACGGTAGCGAGGTTATTGTATTGCCTCATCCCCAGGAACTGGCTATCGAGGTCATCCGTGTGCTTACCTATTTCTGTCAGATTAATCCGTTGAGCCGTAACTTCGATTTCTTCCAGTACTAAGGTTGAATCCGACTGTCCTGGTAGTGCAAACGACCAGAGCACCATTGCTATGGTTGCCTGGTATTTACCTATCCGGATAGACAGACGTTCTGTAAACTGCATCTATCAAAAGTAGATTAATTAGGTCATTCAACTGTCTTCTGAACATAGGGATCTATCAGGATTGTCATCTATAACACAATTTCATTGATCCTATAGCGCTGAATCAAAAAAGCATAATCATCATACTGTAAAAAATATATACAACCAGGTAGCTGCGGGAGGACGAAATGCGTCAGTTGGTTTGAATAACATTTAATCGTAGTTATTAATCAGGAAGACCCTTACCTCCTCAATTTTCTTGTCGGTTACTTTCTCAATGACAAAGCGGTAATCGTCAAGTTCAAAATCCTGATCAAGTTCAGGTATGGCACCCGATGTCATGACAATATATCCGGAGAGGGTTTCATACTCCCCTATCGGAAATTTAAGTGCAGGATACTTTGAATTGAGATAATCAATTTCGAGTCTTGCAGAAAAAAGATATTCTGTTTCACTGATCTTTTCTTCGAGATAATCCTCCTGATCATGTTCATCTTCTATTTCTCCAAAGATTTCTTCTGTGATATCCTCAAGTGTGATGATGCCAGCCGTACCTCCAAACTCATCCACCACCACGGCAATATTGTTTTTCTGGCGTGTAAACATGGTCATAATATCCAATACACTCGTCACTTCAGGGATATGCTGGATAGGGATGATCATCTTTTCAATGCCCATCGGTTCCTGCAATAACGTTTGATGATGTATATAGCCAAGTATATTATCAATATCCCTGTTGGATACAAGAATACGCGAGTGGCGTGTTTCAATAAATATTTTTTTGAGTTCTTCCACACCGTCCTCCAGGTCCACATGGACAATCTCGGTCCGGGGCACCATACATTCACGTGCTTTCAGGTTCTTGAGCTGCAGCGCATTCTTAAACATATCAGCTTCTAGTTCGTCCTGATCCCTGTTGAGTGAACCTTCGACATAATCCTGGAGATCAAGCCTTGTAAAGACATCCTCAACGTGGTTGATGGGGACCCTGAAGACATATTTCATCAGCAGGTTGGATACCGACAACATCACCCAAACGGGTAACTTCAAGGCCCATTGAAAAAAGACAACCGGATATGAAACAAGCATGAGTGTCCTGTTGGCAAAGGTGCGGAAAATGATCTTTGGAAAGTAGTCCCCCACCAACAGGATGATAAGTGACGAGACCAAAATAACGATGATCAAACGGAGAACTTCTGAAGGAATAAACGATACGATCACCGGCTCTATCAATAGGGTCATGGAATACGTATAGATGACCAGTACGATATTGTTCCCTACGAGTATGGTGCTGAGAAATTTTTTTGGCTGATTATAAAATCCGGAAATCAATTTGCTGCGACGCGTGCCCTTATCACGCTCTATCTCCACTCCAAGCTTATTGGCTGTAATAAAAGCAATCTCCGTACCCGAAAAAAAAGCAGACAACGCCAGCGTCAAAAATATAATCAGGATAAGTAAAATCATGTGGACATCAAAGATAGGTATATCAAAGTTAGAAGTTAGAAACTAGCAGATAGAAACTAGTTGTTGGTGGGCTATGCTTTGTTGAGGAAGTCGAAATATAGCCCAAAGATGCGCCTGAAAGGCCGAACCAATAGCATTTGGCAGGTAGGAGTTAAAATAACAGACCACATGTAGGGGTTCAAAATTTTGAACCCCTACATGTGGTCTGTTATGATTACGATTAAAATACTACCCCTAACTTACTCTACATTACACATACTAGGTGCTCCCCGCCCCCTGGCGATATTCTCTACAATAGTCCAATTGGCTCCGAAATCTGATGTATAAGCAACATCAAAGTAATTAGTAGTGGAATTTCGATAGGTAATGGCAAGATACCCGTTATCCTCATTATAAATTCCATCAATTTTATTGGCGGTAATGGCTGATGAGGATATCGAGTAAGAGCTCGACCATGAGGTAATAGTTCCATCCGTACTACCCGTTACACTTCCGATGACATATCGGATGAGATTGTCACTTCTGGGCAGCGATACCACACTTTGTGCCGGTGAATCCATTGATCTGATTATTGATATTTCGAAAGACTGTGCACCTCTCAACATCACCTGGAATGATGGCTCCACAGGACTCAGCAAAACGATTGATCAATCAGGGACCTATTGGGTGGATATAGAAAGCATCTGCGGTAATGTTACAGATACGATTCGGGTGGATTTCGTGCCATGCCTACCTATCGTTTATTATGGTCTCGAAGCATGTGAGTCCTATATGTCCAATGGCACCAATATGGATTATTCGGAATTTACTCCTGACTATCCAACGCCATTGACATGTGCAGAGGTCACCGCAACAAATGTATTCAGGTCCCCACCTCAGGAAAACAAACATTCCTGTACACCTGGTGTAGATGAATCTGTGGCGATGTGAATCAGTTCATATCCTTTGTGCTCCTATGAACCAGGACATCCGTCTTCACTGATCATCGAAGTCCAAATAAATCCACAACCTGACTCCGTAGTGATGCTGACGGGATTCGATTTTTTTGAAAAAGCACCTACCAACTATTCCTGGATCGATGGTGGAACCGGACCCAATAATTATCCTACCTAATATGGTATCCGTGTATTAAAAAACGGAGCAGAAATATACCGGAATGAAGAAATCAGTACAACTACAAGTTGGTCACTCCAGTCCTTTAATTTCCTAAACGATACTACCTTCCGGGTTACAGATTCTTCGTTGTTCCGCATCGAACTCTTCCCCTACTGCCCGGTGGGTAACGGGGCGCAGGTTTCAGCATGGGACATTGATGAGTTATGTATCTATGGTGGATGTGTTCCGATGCAAAGTTTGGATGCCGACATCACAGGTATCGTGATCACCAAAACAGGACAAGGTATTCCCAACGTAGAAATGCAATTGTCGGGTAATTCATCTTTTGCAAATATGGACACCACTTTAACGAGTGCATCAGGTCGTTATTCATTTCCTCATCGTGAAAGCGGCAATGGCTATTATATGCGGGGATATAAAAATGATGATATCTTAAATGGCGTGAGCGCTATTGACTTAATCCACTTGCAGAAACATCTGTTAGGAATCACCCCTTTCACGACATTGCATCAATATATCGCAGCAGATGTCAATCACAGCGGGAGCGTCAATGTGCTGGATCTGGTCATATTACAAAAGGTACTACTTGGCTCGATTACTACATTTCCTGGAAACACCAGTTGGCGATTCGGATCCTTGCCACAGGATATGAGTGGGCAGGATATAAGGGCCTTTAAGGAAGTCTATAATATTGAGCATTTGGAACAAGGCCCGCACTTAGTTGATTTTGTTGGTATCAAGATCGGGGATCTTAATGGAGATGCTAAACTGGGGAGGATGGCTGGGAGAAAGTAAGTTAGAAGTTAAAATATTCGCTTCGCGAATATTTTAACACACTCACGACTCACGTCTCTACTTCGACTCCGCTCAGTACAAGCAACACTCACAACTCACCTTTCACTTTACCCTTTCTGTCTTGAATGGACATAGGTGAAGGCTTTACAGGAATTGGATGAGGTTGAAGTCTTGGCTTTTCCTGGTGAAGTGAATCTGCAGATTCTCCTGTGACCTCTTTGACATTCATATCCCCTGAAACCGCATTCAATTCGTATCTGGTAAATCCTTCGTTGGATTTAAAGCCATAGCTGTAGACTATACTGCCATCAGCCCTCGTGATCCTGACAAAACGGTCTGTATAGATTTCTTTAGTCTTTTCATCCCAGATGAGTTCTGGGCCATCGAGTCGTTCGCCACTGTCATTTCTGAGGACTACGTTTTTCTGCACCGTGATCTTGCGGTTAGCCTGGTCTCTGACTGCAAAATCTGAGGTAAGCCAACTTTTGGGTGTACGGGATTTGTCATAAAAGGCTACTTCGATTCCTTCTGGGAATTCTTCAATTACCGATTGTCTCTGATAAATACGTCGCGAGACAGGGGCTTTAAGAACGAAGACAGTGTAACTACTATCTGTATAGATGACTTCGATATTCTTTGCTTCCTCCACATTTTCAATTCCTGATGTCAGGTACCGGGATAAATCGGCCTGATCCACAACACATGACTGTGCAAATGCCAATAAAAGGAGCAGAAAAAAGACTTGTTTCATTTCCGGTGCCGTGGAGCAGATTATCTCAATACAGTAACTGTGCCATGAAATGTAAGTGGTATTTCATCAATAAAATCTACAATGGCTATATAGGTGTAAACGCCAGGATTGACAGCTTTCCCGTCCTTCTGTGTCCCATCCCATCCGAGTGAAGGATCATTCAATTCAAAACCCAATCTTTCCCACAACAGACCACCCCATCGATCATACACCTGGAACTGACGCACGCCAAAAAGTTTTGCGGCTTGATTACCATAGACGGTAACCCGATCATTGACATCATCCCCATTAGCAGAGATGACATTTGGAATATAAATCGGTTTGTACGGATCCACAATGATTAAAACAGAATCCGAGGTCACACAACCTGCATCATTGGTAATCGTAACAACGTACCATCCTGTTCGCTGAGGCAGTGCAGTAGGATTGAGCAGGCTGGAGACATCTTCACCATCAAAGGAAAGTGTATTCAAAAGGTTCCAGGTCACTGTTGATGGTAGTGATGGCTGAGGGATAGCATTGAGTTCCACGGTTTCACCAAGTTGAATGTATATGGTATCACCGGCTTCGACTGTAAATCCATCAGACGGGAGTACGGTGACCTCTATCTGACTTTCACATCCCTTTTGATCCTGGACACACAGTGTATATGAACCAGGTTCAAGGAAAGGAAATACACTGGCAGGTTGATAATTGACGCAGTCAAGACTGTATTGATAATCCGGGCTGCCACTGACCCCTACACCCTGAATAACACCAGTCGCTGTACCAGGACAAATCTGATCCTGAATATTGGCTTGCACTGAGAGTGTGGATGTGTCCTGGCAACATGGTTCGATATAAAAATCAAGTATCTCTGTGACAACACAACCTTTAGAACTTGTCACCGTGAGTGCCACCTTCTTAGCCCCAAAGGATTCATAGATTACGGCAATCGGTCCTTGAGTTGTATCAAATAATGGATTGGCCCCTGCACCAAAATTCCAGAGATAATGAACTATACTATCTGTTGGTGCCAGGGATTGATTACTGAAGATGATCGTCTTATCGCATTCGAATGCCTGCACGGCAGACACATCAAAAGCAGGCTCAGGACCTTGGAAGGTTCCGCTTCCACCCCATTCAATAGAAAAGCCTAGGCCAGACTGACTGAAATTGTTAACTAACAAGGCATAACTTGTACCGGCCACCATATCCAATGCGTCAACGAAATTATTTTGTCCGGCTCCAGTACAACCAGCCGGTTCTGTATTGTCCGGATCACCGTCTCGGAGACCTGTTGGGCCATTACATCTGGCCCACGTCTGAAACGACTGGCCAGTATTGGCTCCGGCAGCCATACATCTTCTCGCCATTTTGTTTGAACAATCCTCTATACCATTTGGCAGCTCATAGACTACAAAATCAATATCATCGGATTCAAAACCCTGCTGGAAATTGTTTGGGGTAAGTGTAAAAGTTAAGGTTCCTGAAACATCGCAGGTCCACTTATACCAGGCTGAACTGAACTCCTGACCAATACAGGTATTGGTAACGCCCGGATCCATGGTGCCAACACCTAAAAGCGTATCCACGACAAATTCAGATTTGTCGCAAAGGATAACCGCTTTTGAACAATCGGATTGAGGATTTGGTGGGGGTATAAAACCTTCGAGGCATATCTGAAAGGTTCCGGTTTGATTATTTTGTCCTTCCACGACGAGATAATAGACTCTACCGATGATCAGGCTTTCAATCGAAAGTTCAACCTGGTTGGTACTCGCAGACGTGATATTACATCCTACCCTGGTGAGGTTGCCACATGGGCCGTTAAAAACGCCTACTCCAGGATTGCGAAGTGTACCGAGACCGTTTACGGCGCCAGATACCCTGATATACAATGCAGGTGTTTGAGGTGTAAATGTAAACCAGACATCATTTTCCAGTTGAAGAAAACAGTCATCATCAGGCGGTGGGCCTGCATATGGGGAGGCATTTACATTCGTATATGCTCCTGGGCCACTACACCATGTGTCTGCATTAGACAGGTGAATGGCTGTATTACAATCATCGTTTACGGGTTGTGCATGGAGACAGATGCTGAAAAGCGCAAATAAAACCAACAGGTAAGTGATCCTCATCTTGGTATTGGGTATTGTTCTGATAATTAGATACGAAATTAACAATTCTGTAGTGTACAGGTTGTCTATTAAATGCCCACCAAGGCAAAATGTAACAGTACTTTAACGATTGATAGGACGAATTGTGTTGTGCCCGGGGTTGGGCAGGGCCATGTGGAAGGTTGGTATTCAGCAATCAGCCGTCATTTGAAAAGCATGACGATATCGATGGATGTCCTGTACCTTCGCGATCATGAAACTTGTCAACCAAATACCTAATACGCTGACCCTCAGCAATTTGCTTTTGGGCACAATGGCCATTATTGCCCTAACCAATGCGCTGGTGGTTACTGCCTTGTTGTTGATGGCAGGGAGTCTTGTAGCCGATGTCCTGGATGGTGCTATCGCCAGAAAACTGGGGATTTCGGATGGACTTGGTATTCAACTGGATTCCCTTGCAGATATGGTCACATTTGGTGTTTTGCCTGCCATGATGATTTTTTATTGTGGGGCTCGATATGGTGGCGGCACACCGGGTCAGGAAATGATTGCCATATTCGCTTCTTTATCAGCAGTTTCGGCAGGATTACGGTTGGGCAGATTCAATATTGATCAGCGTCCAAGGGAGTTCTTCTGGGGACTTGCTACCCCAGCAGGAGGAATCCTTGTAGCCGGATGGTTGTGGGCCCAGCATACAGGACGTGATTATGGATTTGGCGTTGCCGATATGCCATGGCTTGGCGTTGGGGTTCCTCTTTTTCTGATGATTGCCTATCAGATTCCGCTTAAACTCCCTGGATTGAAGTCACCAAAGTCAGGGATCATCACGGCTATCGCTCTTGCGGCCTTTACCCTTTTGGGAATTGTCACCCTGGGGCCGATTGCGGTGACGGGAGGGATAGTGGCGTATGTGCTGGTTGGTTTGATCAATATTTTCGTTCGCTGGTACTAAAAAAACCTTTCGCTTCGGCTGCGCTCAGCGACCGGAGTATTACGCATTAGTCGCTTCGGCTAACGCTCAGCGACCGGAGTATTACGAAAGAGATTTCCTTCGGGAATTTTCGAATAGATCGTTTCGGCTAACGCTCAGCGA
>JAWXAW010000086.1:0-7129 GCA_034439675.1 Saprospiraceae bacterium
GGCTGAAGAGGCGAGATAGGCTGAAGAGGCGAGATAGGCTGAAGAGGCGAGATAGGCTGAAGAGGCGAGATAGGCTGAAGAGGCGAGATAGGCTGAAGAGGCGGAAAGTATATATTCGGGTATCCTGAGCTTTCTGAAGGATATTGAATCAGAAATGACAACCTGGTCCCTGAACTTTCTGAAGGGTATTGAATCAGAAATTCCAACCCGGTCCCTGAGCCTGTCGAAGGGGAGGAAAATGCAAGCTCTCTCACGCCGCCACTTCGCGCAGCGAAGAGGGCGGCGTGGTGTGGTCTTCGCTTTATTCCCTTCGGCAAGCTCAGGGATAGGAAATGTTGACCAAAAAGCACTTTGTTTTGTAGCCTGATTCGTATCTTTTTTCCAGTCGGATGACACTCGGTTTTCAAGCCTGAAAACCACGTTATTTTCCGGCTTTCGGGCCAATCCGGACAAACCCCTCACATGATTGAAAGAAATAAGTATATTTTATTGAAAATCAGCAAAATATACTTTATAACCCATTAGGAAATCCGGGGTATTTTCATTACTTTTACACCTCAATTTTTGATATCGATTTATGAGTGAACAAAAGGGTACGTACGGCGCCGAAAATATCCAGGCGCTGGAGGGATTAGAAGCCGTCCGTAAGAGGCCGGGCATGTATATCGGAAGCACAGATGTAAAGGGCCTTCATCATCTGGTCTGGGAGGTCATTGACAACTCGATCGACGAACATCTGGCCGGGTATTGCACCCACATCGAGGTCGTCATCAATAAAGATGGTTCCCTTACCGTTGTTGACAATGGCCGCGGTATTCCCGTAGGCATGCATGAAAAACTACAGAAGTCAGCACTCGAGGTTGTTATGACCATACTCCACGCCGGTGGAAAATTTGACCATGACACCTACAAAGTGTCCGGAGGTCTCCACGGTGTTGGTATCAGTTGTGTGAATGCCCTCAGCCAGAAAGTCCGGGCCGAAGTGCGCCGCGAAGGCAAAATCTGGAGGCAGGAATACGAACGTGGCAAACCAACGACAGCTGTAGATGCTATTGGTGAATCCAAAGAAACCGGTACCATCATCACTTTCTGGCCCGATCCGGAAATATTTGAAACACTTGAGTTTAAATATGATACGCTGGCCAATCGCCTGCGGGAATTATCTTATCTCAATAGCGGTCTTTATCTCAACCTGAGAGATGATCGCGAACTGGATGAAACAGGTAATCCCAAACAAGAGACCTTCTTCTCAGAAGGTGGCCTCAGGGAGTTTGTACGCTTCCTGGATGAAAGCCGCACACCGCTTATCGATCGGCCTATCTATGTCAAAGCCAAGGAAGATAATGTCGAGGTGGAGGTTGCCATGCAATACAACACCGGCTACCAGGAGCACGTCTTTTCCTTTGTCAACAATATCTCTACCAGGGACGGAGGTACCCATGAGGCAGGGTTCAAGCGCGCTATCACCCGTATCTTCAAAAAGTATGGTGACGACAGCGGATTATTTACAAAAGCCAAAGTTCAACTCTCCGGTGAAGATTACCGTGAAGGCCTGACCGCTGTGGTATCGGTAAAGGTTCCTGAGCCTCAGTTTAAAGGCCAGACCAAAGGTGAACTTGGTAACTCAGAAGTAGTAGGTATCGTTTCCCAGTGTGTAGGAGATGCCCTGGCTACCTATCTCGAAGAGAACCCAGGGGATGCTAAGAGAATCGTTGAAAAAGTAATCATCGCCGCACGTGCACGTGACGCTGCACGCAAGGCGCGTGAACTGGTGCAACGTAAAAACATACTGACAGGAGGAGGATTGCCGGGTAAACTGGCTGACTGCACTTCACGTGACCCGAAGCAATGTGAGATTTACCTGGTAGAGGGAGATAGTGCCGGTGGGACAGCCAAGCAAGGGCGTGACCGAAATTTCCAGGCGATCCTTCCTTTGCGTGGAAAAATTCTCAACGTCGAAAAAGCAATGGAGCATCGTATCTACGACAATGAGGAAATCAAGAATATGTTTACCGCACTCGGTGTCAGTATTGAAGAGAAAGATGGTGCCCGTATACTCAATATTGAGAAGCTCAGGTATCACAAGATCGTGATCATGTGCGACGCCGACATCGATGGTAGTCACATTGTGACCCTCATCCTAACATTTTTCTTCCGCTATATGCGGCCCCTCATTGAAAATGGACACCTGTATATCGCAGCACCACCACTCTACAGAGTGTCTAAAGGAGCTACACAGTTCCAGTATTGCTGGAATGAAGTCGATCGTCAGGCTGCAGTAGATGGTTATAACGCAGGCGATAAAGGCGGCAATGTCAAAGTACAGCGCTACAAAGGTCTCGGTGAGATGAATGCCGAGCAACTATGGGAAACAACAATGGATCCGGACAACCGGGTTTTCCGAAGAGTAGATATAGATGATGCCAAAGAAGCGGATCGTTTCTTCAGCATGCTGATGGGTGATGAGGTGCCTCCTCGCCGGGCTTTTATCGAAGCCAATGCGAAGTACGCAAGGGTGGATGTTTAAGTGATGGTTCGACTCCGCTCACCAACCGATGTGAAAAGCGATGTGCTGAGCGAAGCCGAAGCATGATGCTTCGACTTTGCTCAGCAACCGGAGAAAGTGAAAAGTGGTGTTTGGATTTTGCTTAGCAACCGGAGAAAGTGAAAAGTGGTGCTTGGACGTTGCTTCGTCGAAATAAAATTGTTTTTAAATGGAATGGTATAAGCTTTTTGAGCTTTGCCATTCCATTTTTTTAAAAACATAGCCGGTTAAACCAACGATCAATTGCTGTTGACTTGATGGTGAAAATGGAGGAAAGTGGAGCCTGTAAAATCACTTCACTTCATTCCCGAAAGGATTTACTACTTTCATTTTCCAAACCACCGGAATTTGCTTGTGAACAGGATAATTCCAGGGTTTGTATTTTCGGTACCCTATTGTAGCTAATGATTTACCCGATCCCACCTTTTATTTTGTCGTCAGGTTATATTGCTCACATGCAGATTCAGTTCAGATGAAGCAATTTATTTCTGCCATCTTTTTGGGAAGCCTGTTGGTTTTCCTGACGTCTGTACCCCTCAGCGGACAAAACTTTGTCGTCAATGGCAGCGCCAGCTACCTGGGTGGGGATTGTTATCAGCTCACTCCGGATTCACCTGCTCAGTCAGGATCATTTTTCTCTCAAAACCCCATTGACCTGACACAGCCATTTTATGAGGAAGCCACATTCTCCTTTGGTTGTAAAGATGCTAATGGTGCAGATGGGATCGTATTCATCCTCGCTACGACCAATACAGCGCTTGGTGTTGGAGGAGGGGGTCTTGGGTATGAAGGCATAACCCCATCTATCGCTATAGAAATGGATGACTATTTCAATGGCAACTATGCTGACCCCACCAGTGATCATATGGCTGTGGTATCCATGGGATCGGTCAATCATGGCGCGTCCACAAGTCTCGTCGCTCCAATCAATATTAACAATATCGAGGATTGTATGGATCATTGTTTTGTGATTTCATGGGATCCGATAGCCATGCGACTTACTGCAGCGCTTGATGACAATTCCATTGCCTATTCGGGCAACATTATCGCCAATATCTTCAGCGGTAATTCTCTGGTCTATTATGGATTCAGCTCGGGCACTGGTTCACTCTCCAATCTCCACACTGTTTGTTTCGGACCTCCGGTACTCGAACCTATGGCTGACGAGACGATATGTGAAGGGGAAAGTATTAACCTGCAGGCTGATGCAAACGGGATTGCCTGGACATGGGCACCTGATCCAACGCTTTCCACTCTGGATGAAAGCAATCCTACAGCTACGCCCCTGCAGACAACAACATATACAACGCTTATCGAATATAATTGCGGATATGTTCACAACGATACTATTGTCATCACCGTATTACCTCCACCGGATGTAAGTGCCTCAAACAATGGCCCTGTATGTGTTGGTGAAACCCTCAACCTGGTGGCCGGCGGTGGCACCTCCTATGAATGGGACGGACCACTGAATTATTTTTCGCTTTCGCAAAATCCTGTCATCACGAATGTAACCATAGGCATGGCCGGCACGTACTATGTGACCGTGACGGATGCGTTTGGTTGTACCGCTGTCACGGAGACAGAAGTGGAGATAGATCCGGGTCCGGATATCAGTATTGATCCGCCAATCGACCCTATGTGTGAAAACCTCGACCCTGTTCAATTGACTGCGGATCCTCCAGGTGGCACTTGGAGCGGAGGAGAAATTACAAGTGATGGAATCTTTGATCCCGGGTATGCTGGAGAAGGAGATCACCTGATAACGTATACTGTAAGCAATGCAAATGGGTGCTCGAACACTGCACAGGTCAACATTAATGTTGTCCTCGTTCCTGAGGTGTTGATTGATGATCCAGGCATCCTATGCGAAAATGCAAATCCGATACAAATGATCGGCAATCCGCCCGGAGGCATCTGGGATGGTGAAATCACCGTTGGAGGATTATTTGATCCTGCAGATGCAGGTGACGGACCTCATCTGATTACGTATACAGCAGAGGATGGAAACGGATGTTTTGGTACATCAGAAATCGTAATTGAAGTTGTGCCCGGACTCACAGCCGATATAGAACCAACAGGTCCATTTTGCGCAACGGATTCAGCCGTTGCCTTGATAGCCATGCCACCCGGTGGTGATTGGAGTGGAGCAGCTAACAGTGTCGGTGTTATTTTTCCTGCCCTCCTGGGGCCCGGCTTTCATGAAGTTACGTATACGCTCAATGATCAGCAGGGCTGTTATTTTGGAGCTATCGATATTGAAATTTTAGCGGCACCTCCTATGATGATAGATCCCGTTGCTTCGCTTTGCCTCAACGCAACACCTGTAACGATGACTGCAAATCCTCTGGGAGGTATATGGAGTGGAGCTGCAAATTTGGCCGGCCAGGTTGATCCCGCTTTATTGGGAACAGGTATTCACGAGGTCATTTATACACAAATGTTTGCAGGAGGGTGTACGAATGCAGACACCCTCAATATTGAAGTACTTCCTGCAGCGCCCGTTATAGATAATCTCAGTACGAGCTGTGATCCTACTTCGACTTTTTATACAGTTACTTTTTCAATGACAGGTGGCGATCCATCGACGTATGTTATTGAAGGAACAGTGTCGGGTACATTGATACCAGGTAATCCGGCTATTTTCATCAGCGAACCATTGCTCAGCGGCGCACCTTATATTTTTTGGGTGAATGATGCTAATAATTGTGATCCAGATACAGTAAGTGGAACAAAACTTTGCAACTGTCTCACCAATGCAGGGACGATGAGTTTCACAGCTATCAGTGAATGCGAAGGGAATACGATATCGGTTTTACCACCTACAGGCGTTGTCCTGGATCCGGACGACTCATTAGTGTATGTATTACATCTTGGATTTCCGGACAGCATCCTTTTGATCAGTGACACCAACGTTTTCTCACTTGTACCACCACTGATGGTAGGCGTGACTTATTTTGTTTCTTCTCTTGCGGGCAATGCAATGGCGGGTACAGGTGTAGACCTATCAGATCCATGCTTATCTGTATCCTTCGGGACACCAGTGATGTGGGTTCAGCTCCCTTCCGGAACCATTTCAGGATCAACTTCCATTTGCATGGGGGACAGCGCCACACTTCGTTTTTCACTGACCGGCACCGGTCCGTTTGATGTCAATTATTCTGACGGAATCAATACTTATTTTCTTGACAATATAGTAACCGGGCATGAGGTCACATTATACCCGTTGTTGACCACGACCTATACACTGGTAGATGTCACTGAAACGGTTGCACCTCTTTGTGTTGGCTCTCCAGGCGTGGGTCATACTATCCAGGTGTTTGATAATTATACTATTCCGTTAACCGATCAGATATGTTCCGGAGACAGCCTGTACGTAGGTGGTGCATATCAGACTAGCGGAGGTATTTATTATGATACACTCCAGAGTACGTATGGATGCGATAGTGTTCTGGCTACGACCTTGACGCTCTATACACTAGATACAACCTACCGTACAGATACCTCCTGTGATTCTATGCAGACAGGCGTTTTTACGGATGTCTTCACCGATGATAATGGATGTGACAGCACCACGATCACTACAGTGACATGGGTCCTTGCAGATACCACGCTTCTTCAATCAAACACCTGCGATGAGCTATCCTCCGGAGTATTTACAGATTTGTACACAGGCCAGAGTGGTTGTGATAGTATCGTGATTGAAACCATTACGTTTGTTCCACCGGATAGCACGTGGGTCTCGGGGGAGACTTGTGATCCTGCAATCGCAGGCACGTTCATCCAGGTGCTTCAGAATACGTTTGGATGTGATAGTTTTATCATTGAGACGGTGATGCTTATTCCTTCAGATACAACTATAGTGTCAGGTGAAACCTGTGATGCATCTATGGCTGGGGTATTTACCCGCCTTCTCACTAATGCAGGAGGCTGTGATAGTCTCGTGATTGAAACAATAGGCCTGTTGCCATCAGACACCACTATTATACAACAACTTTCATGTTTTCCACAGGACGTCGGCACTACAGAGCAGGTCTATACAAACCTCTATGGATGTGACAGTTTATTCCAGACCATTACGATTCTGGCACCTGAGGATTCATGTATCGTGCCGAAGATCCATAGAGAGCTCTTTATTCCAAATGTCTTCAGTCCAAATGATGATGGCATCAATGATTTTTTCTTTATTTCGAGTCATCCGGAAGCGGTAACCAATATTCCAGTCCTGCGTATTTATGACCGATGGGGAGGACTGGTGTTTGAACGCATGGGCCTTTTACCCAATCAACCTGCAGATGGCTGGGATGGTCAAGCGAGTGGTGATGATATCAATCCAGGGGTATTTGTTTGGGTAGCTGAAGTAGTGTATGCTGATGGAAAGACGGAGACGCTGTATGGTGATGTTACGTTGCTTCGGTAATAAAGAGCAAAGGGCAAAGAAGGGCAAGGAGGATAACTGCAAAATTACTCCGTGAACTCCGTGTGCTCCGTGCGAACATTTTTTGAATATAGTCTGGAAGAGCAAAGAAGGGCAAGGAGGATGACTGCAAAATTACTCCGTGCACTCCGTGTCCTCCGTGCGAA
>JAWXAW010000087.1:0-7302 GCA_034439675.1 Saprospiraceae bacterium
GCCTCTTTTTTTTGCGCTGAACCGCAGTTTGATTTCACTATACCCTTCCATTGTCAATGGTCAGTTCAGGGGCCCTCCAATACCGCCCCTTCGCTGCGCGAAGGTGGCGGAGGAAAGAAAGGTACTCAACCTCTTCCCTTCGACAAGCGCAGGGACCAGGTTTAATTTACGTTTCAGCCCCTTCAGCTTCATTCGCCTCAGCCTTCGCCTTCCCTAAGAACCAAATCCTCCTTACCTTTGTTACTCCTCTGATATTGAAAGCTTTTAACTTTTAAATACCCTAATCAATGTATCCAGCTGAATTAGTAGCCCCAATGTCCAAAGACTTGAACAACGCGGGGTTCGAATCACTCTTAACACCTGAAGAAGTTGTTGCTGAGTTTGAAAATAACAAGGGCACCGCCCTCCTGGTGGTCAACTCCGTTTGTGGATGTGCTGCAGCCAATGCCCGCCCAGGTGTGAAAATTGCCCTGCAGAATGAAAAACAGCCTGAAAAACTGTTAACGGTATTTGCCGGCGTAAACGCTGAAGCAACTGCCAAAGCAAGAGAATATCTGCTCCCTTACCCTCCATCATCCCCGGCGATTGCCCTTTTTAAGGACGGGAAATTGGTTCATTTTTTGGAGCGCCACCATATCGAAGGCAGAAGCGCTATGATGATTGCTGAAAACCTTAAGGCGGCATTCAACGACTTTTGCTAATACTGTTGCCCCGTCTGCGCAACCATCCTACATGACCCGAATCACAGAAAAAGACTCTCCTTACCGGCATCTCGAAAAGATGTCAACCGGTGAGATTCTCTCTCATATCAATCATGAAGACCAATCCGTTGCGCTTAAGGTCAAAGAATGTATTCCATCCATCGAAGCATTAGTGGATGATATCGTCATCCGAATGATAGATGGTGGTCGCCTCTTTTATATCGGTGCCGGTACCAGCGGTCGTCTCGGTATCCTGGATGCTTCAGAATGCCCGCCGACATTTGGTGTCGAAAGTGATATGGTCGTGGGACTTATTGCCGGTGGAGATGCCGCCATCCGGGATGCTCAGGAATTTGCAGAAGACGATCCGATTCAAGCCTGGAGAGACCTCAAGGAATATGACATCAATCCTGTTGATATTCTTGTCGGTATCGCTGCATCCGGTACAACACCCTACGTCCTGGGAGGACTCACCCAGGCCAGGATCAAAAACATCCTGACTTCTTGCATCACCTGCAATGGCGCTGCCCCTATTATCGCCCTGGCTGATCATCCAATCATCTGCGAAGTAGGTCCTGAATTCGTAACCGGCAGCACAAGAATGAAAGCCGGTACAGCGCAAAAGCTCATCCTCAATATGATCTCCACGGCCACCATGATCCGCCTGGGACGTGTTGAAGACAATAAGATGGTAGACATGTTGCTGACCAATCACAAACTCATCGATCGTGGCATCCGCATGATCATGGAAAAAACAGGCTGCTCAAATGAAAAAGCAGCTGCCCTATTGGAAAAACATGGTTCCGTAAGGAAAGCTGTGCAAAAAATGGAATGAAACCATTTTCTGTGAAACAATGCTTCATAGCCGCTAACTACCCAAATTAATATCTAGTTACAGGGCTTACGTTGGCAAAGTCTTGTCCATTCAAATCCCTTTCTTGATTTCAGACAGTTATCCTTTTTATCTGCTGTCCATTTATGGTGAATTGGATTATCGGCGACATAGTCTTTCAGGAGAAGCGTATTTCCATCCATGATCCAGTTTCCATTGACATCAATTATATTTCCAGGATCATCATTTTTGTAATAATGAAAAGTATGATCCTCGTTTATGGTCAAGGTGATCTTCATGGAGTTGCCTTCACCGCAATCGCAAATTCCATAGGTTCCAATTAAGATGCTTTCAGGTGCTGTTCGGCTACTAAAGGACATCGTCGTCAGCACCATCAACATACCCGTAATCAATTGTACTAGATTTAGCTTTCTCATGGTAAGATCGTCAGTGATTATCGTGCTGAATCCGCACGTTTAAGATGAATAACGAAAATAGTAAATTATTCTCTGATAAAAGGAATTACATTCTCTCGATGGCTAGTGCCTCACAACTCACAATTTGCTCACTTCCCCACTCCCACTGATCTTAGCAGTAACACTTGCATTGCCCCGATAGTGAACATCACCGCTTCCAGATATGTGCGTCTCAAGTTCACCGTTGACATGAACAGCTGCATCACCTGACCCGCTGATTTGAATTTTACATGCTGATGCCACAAGATCTTTTGTCATCACATCGCCAGAACCACTGATCGCAACTTCAAGGATTTGTGTGGTACCGCCTAGTTCAATTTCTCCTGAGCCACTAATCCGTGCTTTGGTTGCCTTTGCATCAATATCCAGATGGATATCTCCGGAGCCTGAAACTGCAATATCAATATCTTTTATACCCGAAAATTTTCCAATAGATTTAATAGATCCGCTTCCACTCAGACCAACAAAATCCATTGTCGGAATCGTAATATATACGGTCACGGGCTTGGCATTATGAACTTTCTTGAGATAGGAAATTTTCCAGCTACCATTACTGACATCCCTCTTTATATTGTCGATGATATTCTTTTGGCCTTCGATGACGATCTTTTGGGTTGCACCCGGAGTCAGGATCACATCTCCATCAGATCCAAGGTCAAGCCCCTTCAAGGAAGAAAGTGAAATTTCTTGCTTGATGACCTCTCCTTCCCCATTGATACCAGGACCCCAGGCCTGAGCATTCAACTGTTGACCAGTCAGTATGGCAAGCATTGAAACCTGTAAAGTCAGTTTACGCATTTTGTTTAATTTTTATGATTTGTGTACAATGAATCGAAGCAAAAGACAACCCATTTTTATAATGGTTGCTTCCATCCGTAAAAAGTTCCCCAATTATTTTACCATTTATTTCTCACCTTGTTGCTGAGCCTATTGTGATCCCCCGGTTGGTGCACCTATTGTGATCCCCCGGTTGGTGAGTCTGTTGTGATCCCCCGGTTGGTGAGCCTGCCGAACCACCGGTTGCTGCACCTGTTGTGATCCCCCGGTTGGTGCACCTGTTGTGATCCCCCGGTTGGTGAGCCTGCCGAACCACCGATTGCTGAGCTAAGTCGAAGCATCATTTTGCCTTTGCTCCCACAACGCCCGCCGCTGAGCCATGGTCATGTCAAAAGTATCCCTGGGCAGGTAGTAATGTCTCTCTTCGATTTCTTCTTCAACTTCAGGGACTTCTTCATCCTCTTCGACGTCCTTTCTATATATAAAGGCCAGCATAATCCCTGCTATAGCTCCTGACAAATGGCCCTCCCATGATATCCCTTCTTTCCCGGGAACGATTCCCTCAAAAAAACCTGCGTACATCACGAGGATGATCAATGCAAGCACAATTGACTTTACATTTCTTCTGAATATCCCGCTCCAGAAAACGAGAGAGACCATACCATACACGATCCCGCTGGCCCCGATATGATAACTATTTGGTTGCCCTGATAACCAAATGCCAAGTCCGGAAAGCAAGTACAACCAGATAATACTTCTCAAAGCGATCCTGGGATAAAACCAGAACAGCACTGCACCCAGCATGATAAAGGATACTGAATTTGAAAATAAATGTTCCCAGCTTCCGTGGATCAGCGGCCCTGTAAGGATACCAGGCAATCCGTCCACTTCACGCGGAAAGACGCCCAATCTCCTCAGGTCAATACGCAGGATAACCTGCAAAAGATGAATGACAAAGATGACCCCGACAAAACCAAGCGGAAATCCCAACTTGCGCACAAATTGTTTTGTAGTCTGATCCATCTTACGATTTCGGATACCGCCTGGCTACGATGCGGATAAAATGTTCAGCCATTTTCACACGCTCCTGATCAGACCATTTATATTGCCGGGCAGGACCGTTGAGCAGAAGGAACTTTGCCTCCGAAAATGAGTTCAGAGTATTCAACTGCGTGCAGGTGGAATCAAATACGTCCCTGTTGCCTCCAAACAATTCATTGAGTGTGAAGATCCTTTCATTGAGGCCAAGAGCAGTTTCTATATTCTCAATCGGAATATGACTAAATCGCCCGGACATTTCTTCGACTTTAGGCAACTCAAATAATTTGGCTAATTCATCTGAAAAATCGAGAGGCGTGGATAAAACCTTGTGCACATGTAGTACTTCCTTTACAGGTTCAGCAACAGGAATGTCGACAGGTTCAAATTTAGGCAAAACGATAACCGGCTCCTGAACAGGCATTTTTATTTCCATCGGAATGTCCTGAATCTTTGGTGCTACCGGCTCATGGAAAACTGGCTTTTCCGGTTCAGGCTTCGGTGGATCTGGTGTGTAAACCGGGGGCACTTCTGCCTTTTGAAATTTAGCTACGGGCATTTCAGCCTGCTTTGGTTTTTCGGTGCGCATCGGGGTCTCTTCTGCATTCACTGCATCATAGAGCTGTATGATGTAGGATTTCATCAGGTCCTTTTCCAGCCTGGAGAGTTCACTTCCATTTCCATTGTCCATAAACGCCTGTATTTTGAGTAGAAGGCGTTGTGCTTTAGTAAGATCCATATGTGTTCGTTGTGTAATGCAATTTACTGCAGTCTGACTTCTTATATGATACAAACCCGGTTAATATTGTGTGAATACAACAATATTCCTGACCAGGGTTTATGGAGTAAACAGAAGAATGCATCTTTGCATCAGTCATGTTTCTCGAACCATCATTCCATACACAACGCAGAGGCTGGATTGAAGTCATCTGTGGTTCTATGTTTTCCGGTAAAACGGAAGAGCTCATCCGAAGGCTGAAACGTGTCCGTATAGCTGAACAATCCGTGGAGATCTACAAACCTGCCCGGGACACCCGCTACAGTGCTGATCAAGTTGTCAGCCATGATGCCCGTTCTATTGCATCCAGGACAGTTCATCATCCGTCCGAAATCCTTGAAGTAGCTGGCCATATTGATGTGATCGGTATCGACGAAGCTCAGTTTTTTGACGAGACCCTCAAGGTTGTCTGTGAACAACTGGCATTACGAGGTCACCGGGTGATTGTGGCAGGTCTGGATATGGATTTCCGTGGCCGCCCTTTTGGCCCCATGCCCGAACTCCTCGCCGTCGCCGAATACATCACGAAACTACATGCGATCTGCAACCATTGCGGGAATCTCGCGACCCACACCTATAGGCTAACCACTGATGCTGAGACAGTTGTCCTTGGTGAAAAGGATATCTACGAAGCTCGTTGCCGCCATTGCTTCAACGAAGGCAATATCCTCAAGCTGAAAGTAATAAAAGGCTGAGGCGAAGGCTAACATTCCGTTAGCTGGCGGACAGAACTCCATCCAGCGGCCCAAAGTTGGGCTTAAGTTGACTTAAGACCGCGTACGATAAATCAAAGAAATCATGGTCCATGGTCCAGGCAATAATCCGTGCAGCCGTTTGTAACGGCTGGGTAACGGCTGGCACCTACAACTACTGTTGAGCGCTGGTTGTACTTGCGCTCGCGTGCGACAAATCAAAGAGAGCATCTTGAGGGCAATAATCTATGCAGCCGTTTTCAAAGGCAGGTATCAAACTGCTCCTTGCTTCCTGCCCCTTGCCTTTTAGCCTCAGCCTTAGCCTTTTTCCTACCTTTGCCACATATCCAACCTACCCGCCCATGTCCGGCACAAAGCCAATCCGCAATGCCCTGATATCTGTATATCACAAAGAGGGCCTCGATTCTATAATAAGTCTGCTTGAAAAACATCAGGTCACCATGTATAGCACCGGGGGAAGTCTGGAATACATCAAATCCCTTGGAGCCAAAGCCGTTCCTGTTGAAAATCTAACTGGCTACCCTTCTATCCTCGATGGCCGGGTAAAGACCCTCCACCCGAAAATTTTCGGAGGTATTCTTGCACGCAGAGAAGAAAAACATCTCGCCCAACTTGAGCAATATGAAATACCTCCGATTGATCTGGTCATCGTAGATCTCTATCCTTTTGAAGATACGGTCAGATCCACCAATGATGAAGCCACCATCATTGAAAAGATTGACATAGGGGGCATCTCGCTTATCCGCGCCGCAGCAAAAAATTTCAATGATGTAGTGATTGTACCCTCACAGGAAGACTATGGCAACCTCAAATTTATGCTGGAGACAAAAGGGGCTCACAGTGCACTCGAAGATCGTCAGCATTTTGCCACGCGCGCATTCAGGGTTTCATCCCACTATGACAAACAGATCTACGACTATTTCAACAGAGAAGGTGAAGACCTCAGCCTGAAAATTTCAGTGCATTCGGGTATGCCCTTGCGTTATGGAGAAAATCCTCACCAGGAAGCCATATTTTTCGGCGAACTCGAAACCAACTTTTATAAGCGCAACGGTAAAGAACTATCCTATAATAATCTCGTCGACGTTGATTCCGCTGTTGCCTTGATGGCTGAGTTTAAAAACAGCGAACCCACATTTGCCATTCTGAAACACACCAATACCTGTGGGCTCGCGACACGTTCTACAGTACTTGAGGCATGGAAAGATGCCCTTGCGGCGGATCCGGTGTCCGCATTTGGAGGTGTATTAATATGCAACAAAGCGATAGATGAAGTTACAGCCAAAGAGATCGATCAGCTGTTTTACGAAGTACTTATTGCACCTGGATTTACTGACGACGCTTTAACGGTGTTGAGTGCTAAGAAAAACAGGATTCTCCTTCAACTACATACTTACCCACAAGCTCACCAACAAGTAAAAAGTATCCTGGATGGTTTCATTACGCAGGATATAGATCACATCATTGAAGATCTGGCGACAATCAAAGAAGTCACTACAAGAAAACCATCGAAGAGTGAATTGGCTGATCTGCTTTTTGCCAATATCTGCGTCAAACACCTCAAATCAAATGGTATTGCGATTGTCAACAACGGGCAACTTGTAGGCATGGGTTGCGGCCAAACCTCAAGAGTTGATTCATTGAAACACGCCATTATCAAAGCGCACGCATTTGGATTTGATCTTCATGGTTCGGTGATGGCATCTGAAGCGTTTTTCCCTTTTCCGGATTGCGTGGAAATAGCGCACGAGGCAGGTATTACAGCTGTCATCCACCCGGGAGGTTCTGTTAAAGATCAGGACAGCATTGACTATTGCAATAAAATGGATATGGCCATGATCATCACCGGCTATCGCCATTTCAAACATTGACATACAAACTTTTCACTCGTTCGGCGTAGGTTGAACCTACGTCGTGCAGGATCACAAATCATGTTCAAATGAAAAATTATTGTATTGTTTTCTACGTTTCTTTTTAAAAAAAAGCA
>JAWXAW010000088.1:0-63541 GCA_034439675.1 Saprospiraceae bacterium
GTAAATCCCTGTGGTTCCTCCGCCATTGCGGAATCTGAAGTAAATCCCTTCTTTGTTCCGGGGGTAGGCATCCTGAATGATGGCGACAAATTATACCCCACTTCATTTGGCATTGCATATCAATGGTATCTAAATGGAACTCCTGTAAACGGGGCAGTATCCGATACACTAGTTCCACTTGTCAGTGGAACCTACACTGTATTCGTCATTTTTTCAAATTTTTGCTCAGCGCTTTCCTTGCCCTTGGATGTAATCATCAGTGGACTCTTCAACCCACCATCCACTGCAACACTTGAGGTTTACCCTGTACCTGTTAATGAGACGCTAAACATCAAAGGAATAACCGGTATATTTGAATATGCCATCTTTGATATTGCAGGCTCACTGATGACAAGGAGCAAGGCATCGGATCATGCTATTGATGTCTCGGCACTTGCTGAAGGCTCGTATATCCTCAAGTTAAAACAAGCCAGTGAAATCTATATGGCGAGATTTGTAGTTGGAAGGAGCTAGCATAGGCGTGGATGTGACGGCTCTGAGGTGACCAATGGTTCCTTTGGTGATCTATTTCCGAAAGGCTTTTTTGTGGCGATGTCTGACAACAGGACGTTTCAGATATACGATTGGAAAAAGTTGGAGGAAAGAATTTTACAACAAGGAAATTAATTCTTAATCAATTTTTTAAGTCGGTATGCTTCTTCCGGCGTATTCGCATTGAGCAGCACATCCGGATAGTCAGCTCTGATCAGGGCGCTGTTGTAATCAACCAGCACGCCGCGCAAACTGCTCCTGCCACGATTGTGATAATCCTGCAGGATCGGATAGATCTTTGGTTCGAGGATCGTGATCCAGGGCTCTGGCATCAGCGTTTGGGTATCCAGAAAACTTGTCGCGACAGAAGTCATGTCGCGCGCTTCCACAAGTTGGCTGATAGCGGCACTATCTAGTAAAGGAAAGTCACAGGCAACGACCAGCCAGGCAACAAGCGGATCAAATTCAAAAGCAGATAGTATTCCGCCAAACGGTCCCAGGTCATCATGGGCATCTTCAATCACCGGAAGGATACTATCACTGATCTGCCCCGGCCTGCAGGAAATGTAGGCTTCAGTAGTAAACCCCTTTAACAGGTGTAGCAAATATTCCCGTTGAGGCACTCCATGATAATCCATGAGTCCTTTATCGAAACCCATGCGGGTACTTTCTCCTCCGGCTAAAACGAGGCCTTTCAAGGAGGATTTAGATGTTGACAATGATTGTTCTTTTTCCATGAGCCTTACCAAGATACGGATAGTTGGCAAGGGGCAGGAAGGTAAGGGCAAAGGGGAAGATGTATTCTCTTTGCTCCTTGCTCCCTGCAATTCAAGCCACAGTGGTGGTGAGCCTACAGCGCACGAATTGATTCTGCCTATTCAATGCAACCGACCTGTTACCCCGGTGGGGCAATAAAAAAATCATGTGTTCTTTGCAATGGTTCAAATGTCCTGTTGCCCAGATGGGGCAATAAAAAATCGTGTACTCTTTGCAGTGGTTCAAATGCCTTCTACCTTTGCCCCTCGCCCTTTGCTCCTCGCCCCTCCCGCTAACATTACGGGGCGGGATCTTCGCTGCTTTGCGATCTGCTCTTTGCCCTTTGCCCTTTGCTTTTTATTACCTTCGCAATTCCTTTTCAACCATAATAATCCTCACATGAAAAAGTCAATTATCAGCCTGTTTTCGCTGTCCCTTTTTATCGCTATAACACCACCGGACATCTCTGCCCAGTCTCTGGTCGGGAAGTGGAAGGGAGAAGATAACGGCGAAGTGGGTGTGATCAATTTTGACAAGGAAGGATATGTGTCATTTACTGTCGGTGGTGAACTCGTCGGTGGTAAAAACTACCAGGCGGAAGGAATCACGTTTGATATGTATTATGAAACAAATGATTCCGTCACACCGCAAACAGTTGATTTTATCATTAGAATGGATGAAGGTCAGATCGAAGTAGCCCGGATGCAGGGCATCTATGCTATGGTCGACAAAAAGACGCTGGTCATCAATATGAAATTTGACGGCACTGAAAGACCTGCAGTAATGGACGATACCAGTGAAGATCAGATCACACTCAAGAAGATGAAGAAGTAGGAAGTAATCGGTTAGTAGTTTTTAGTTAGAAGTTTTTAGTTGGTAGTTGGTAGTTTTTAGTTTTTATGACACCTTAAACTGGTAGATATTCGTGTTTTCGACAGTCAAAACGAAGGAATAGCACAATTTTACCTAAATAATCATTGGATAATCATGGTTTCTAAGGCTGATAAGGCGTAAATTTGCCGTGTAAAAAAGCGTAATATGTTGGTCGCTGATTGAATAGGCCTACTTAATTACCTCATTTACAGACTATAATACTTTTAACCTAAATAAACAAAAATGAACCGTACGTATCTGAGCATGATCGCTATGATCCTGATTGTGCTTTCCTCCTGTGTAAGCAAGAAAAAATTTACAGCTCTGGAGACAGACCTGAAGACTGCCAACGAGCAATTAGGGAAATGTGGAGAAAGCCTCAATGACTACATGGCCCGCCTCACCAGTTGCAACTCCGACCTCAATGCACTTCGCTCTGAAAAAAGCATCCGCGAAGAACAAGTCGCTGACCTGCGGGCACAACTTGATGACTGTAAAGTCCAGCGTGACAAACAACTCAGCCAGGTAGGGGATCTCACTGTCATGTCTCAAGGCGCTAACGACAACATGAAACTGACGCTGGCCCAGCTTGCTCAAAAGGACAAATATATCCACCTTCTCCAGGCTGCAAAAACTAAAGCTGACAGTATCAACCTTGCGCTTTCTGCCAATCTGAAGACCTCCCTGAAGGATGGAATCGAAGACCAGGATGTTGAAATCAAAGTGGACAAAACGGTTGTCATGATCAACCTTTCTGATAAAATGCTCTACCAGTCCGGAAGTGCTAACCTGACCGCCAGAGCGACAGAAGTGCTTGGCAAGATAGCCGGCATCCTCAAAGAGAGACCAGATCTCGAAGTGATGGTGGAAGGCTATACGGATAATGTGCCCATCAGCACAGAGTGTATTAAAGATAACTGGGATCTCAGCGTCAAACGTTCTACAGCTGTCATCCGCGTCCTCCAGACTACTTACAAAATCGATCCTAATCGCCTGATCGCAGCCGGGCGCGGTGAATTCAATACGCTGGCAAGCAATGATACCAAGGAAGGTCGATCTACCAATCGTCGCACCCGAATCATCATTATGCCAAAACTGGATCAATTCTATGACTTATTGAATCCAAACATTGTACCTAAAGATTAAGCAATTTTTGTAGCCCGAAAGGAGTTGAAATTGCATAGAAAAGAAGCCCGTCCCGGCAATCCGGAACGGGCTTCTTTTTTTTATCTATTCCCAACCTTTATTAAGCACATTTAAACTGGTTTACCAAACTGTACACATCTAGGTGATCTCACAATGGTTCTATACGGTTTTCAAAACTAATTGTATTAGTATCATTTTATTTGTACATTTCACTAACTTATTGAGTTCCTTGTCACTTTTGCCGCCTTCTCCTCAACCAAAAACCTCTAGGTTATGCGAACCTGTATCTTAGTCCTTCCACTCCTTTTGGCCCTCTCCATATCGTATGGGCAAGTCAGTATCAACACCTCTTCCAACCCCCCGGACCCTTCTTCTATGCTGGACATCTCGGGGACAAGCAAAGGCCTGCTGATCCCCAGGATGACTGCGTCTCAAAGGAATGCTATCACACTTCCGGCCAATGCACTATTGGTTTACCAGACCGACAATACCACCGGCTTCTATTACAACCGGGGTACTCCACAAGCACCAGAATGGATTTTCCTGTCTGCACCTCCCAGTGACAATCACCTTGAAGACAGGATTCCAATCGACTCCCTGCCCTATACTATTTCTGTCGCCGGGTCATATTATGTGACTAGCGATCTTTCCGGTTCAGCAGGAATAAATATTTCTGTGTCCAATGTAACCCTTGACTTAAACGGTTATGCGGTCAGAGGGACAGGAGGAAATGCATCCGAAGGTATTGAGGTCACGGGTACGTACAACAATATTGTCATCCGCAACGGCAGTGTAACAGGCTGGGGTAAGGAAGGTATAAAAGCGGTAAGTACTACAGGCTCCAGTTTTGCATCTCTGCAGATTCTCAACAACAGCTTTGACGGCATAAGCGCTGGTAATAATAACCTTGCTTCTTTTGTGGTGGCGATGAACAATGGCTTTGACGGAATTGATTTTGGCGAAAGTGGCGTACTTCATCATTGCACATCCGCCAATAATCTCGATGATGGATTTGAATCCGATGCAGGATCAAGTCTACTACAGTGTACAGCGCGGGATAATTCACAACATGGTATCCGGACGACTGGCCCCACGACAATCACCTATTGCAATGCCTCGGAAAATAACAACCATGGATTTTCTTGCGGGGCAGGTTCCACTGTAAGTCAGAATACATCATCTAATAACACTTCAGACGGATTTTATTTATTCAGCGCTTCCATGGCTTCAGGTAATGTTGCTAAAAGCAATGGAAATCACGGCTTTGAGTGGCTCAATAATTGTGTCTTGCAAGCCAATACTTCTTCCCTCAATGGGTACTCTGGCTTTAGCACCACCTACCCCGGTGGCAAGATCGATGACAACATCAGCAGTGCAAATGCCCACCATGGGTATAATATTCAAATTGCCGGTGGCTGTCAAATCATCAGAAATACTGCTACCGGAAACGGTATCAGTGCATTCAATGTCCTCGCCGGAAATGCATTTGCTACCATTGTCACAGCTGCTACGATCAATACCAACACTAATCCTTTTGCCAATTTTCAATTATAAAACTCCGACTAGCCATGAAAAAACTTTTACTCCTCCTTCTTCCCCTGGTCAGTTGGTTTGCACCAGGTTACAGCCAGTCAGATATTACAAACGATACCGTATGTATCGTTCCCGGCGAACCTTTCATGTACAACGTGACGCTCAATGATCTCTTGTGTCAGAATCCTCCCCAATGCTTTGTGATGCTGACAGACCCTTCATCCTGCTTTACATTAACACCTTCCGGTGACCTTCATTTCACAGGGTCTATCCCGGATTGCTGTGGACATTATGTACTTCGTTACGGGTACCCAATGTTCCCGGGTATTTTTGGTTTTATTGACATCACCGTAAAATGTCCAAAACCTGATTGCGGCCTTGTTGAACTGGAACCACAAACTGGAGGCACCGGAGGGCCTCTTCCTAAGGTCACTTTCAATGCATGTGAAAACAGTACAGCGACTTACTATTTTAATCATACGATCGGCAATACCTATACATGGATGGTCACCGGTGGTTCGTATGTAGTCGTTGATTCAGGCATCATTGATGTCACTTGGGGCAGCATGGGCACTGGGATGATTACGCTTACCGTTACCAATGGCACTACTGTCAATACATACACGTATTGTGTCAACATACTGGATGGACCAACAGCTGCCTTTAGTACATTCTCCAACAATGTGTGTCTGAACTCTCCCGTAAGTTTTATCAATAATAGTATAGGCGGAACAAGTTTCTATTGGGACTTTGGTGATGGCAATAACTCTACTGCTTTTTCACCAACCCATATTTATACAACACCCGGCACCTTTACAGTCACCCTGTATGTCATGCAGACTAATTTTGACAATGACGGAAATCCTTTGTGTTGTTGCACCGATTCCATCTCGTCGGTGATCACAGTGGATGATCTGGAAGGCCCTGATATCCTGTGGATCTCTACACTCTGTGAAGGTGATTCATCCTGCTACTGGACTACCGCTACCGGATGCAATTATACATGGACCGTCGTAGATGCCAATAATGTACCTGTGACCTTTACGGGCCAGGGCAATGATACAATCTGCCTGGCATGGGGACAGGGACCTTATGGTGTAGTGACATTGCAGTTAAGTAATTGCGCCGGCAACTATTGCCTTCAGCCTGTCTCAGTAGTCGTGCCGATTGTGGATGCGAATGCTGTGATTACCGGGCCAACAACGGTCTGTGCTAATTCTTCTGCTACCTACACCCTTCCCAAATGGATGAGTGTCAAATATAACTGGCAGGTGATGGGTGGTATGATCGTCTCGACAGATACCATGTCCAACACGATAACTGTACAATGGGGCGGTGGGCCGATGGGCATGCTGATGGCCAATTATTCGAGTAAATTTCTTGGTAACCTTCCGGAACATGAAGATGGAGATTGTGAAGGCATGTCATCGCTCAAAGTGAATATTTTTCCTGACTATGCCCTGCTGCCTTCTCCATCTACCGCATGTGTAGGCAGTACATCCTTTTTTAGTACCGATACAACAGCAGCCAATGGTTTTACGTGGAATATTTCACCACTGGTCGCTCCATTTCCTATCGTCGGCCCTAACAATGTAAACGTAACATGGCCTTCTGCGGGCACCTATACCATTTCTGTTTTTCCAAATGCACCTAATCCTTTCTGCAATGACACTTTGTATACAACTGTGCAAGTGATACAAGTGCCACCACCTGATAGTATCGTCGGAGAAATTTTAATTTGTCCGGGGGATACGTACACGTATACCGGTTATGGTTCAACACCGGGTGTCGGCTTCATGTGGAATGTGACTGGAGGTACCCCATCATCGTTTACAGGAAATCCTATCTCAGTGACCTGGAATGCCAGTGGACCCTATGTGCTTTCGCTTAGCCAGTTTCAAATAAGTCCGCCTGGTTGCAGTTCAGCACCCATATCGCTGATTGTTACAGAAAAAATGATCAATGGACCTTTGCTTATTTCCGGGCTAAATGCATGTATCAACGCAGTAAACACCTATACATTGACTCCAGCGCAACCTGCAGGCGCAACCTACTTATGGAGCATCAATGCGCCATCACTTGGTAGTGTTGTACTCGGACAGGGAACAAATAGCATTGATATCCAATGGAACAACACGTCATCCACTTCAGTGACCATAACCTGCGATATTTCCTTATGTGGCAATATCACTCCAGTCACCAAGATCATTACACTGACGGCACCGCTACAGCCTGTTATCACTCAGACTGGAATCTTATGTCCGAGTGTGAATGCAACACTTGATGCGGGTCCGGGCTTTGCAACCTATCTATGGTCCAATGGCATGACCACACAGTTGATTACCATATCCAACCCGGGCGTCTACACGGTTACTACAACAGATGGCAGCGGATGCGAGGCGATTGACAGTTACGAAGCCTTCGATGTACCTGGTCCTGTAGCGTCGATATCAACTCCGGATCCAACCACGCTTTGTATCCTGCCTCCTGCTCCGGGATCTGTGACCCTACATGCCCTGACATCCAGTCCAGCCTATACATACCAATGGTTTTGCAATAACACCTTTGTTGGCACAGGCAATCCGTTTGTTCATAACAATACGAATGCAGCAGCAACATTTCCCTATTACGTCATCGTCACAGATCCTGTAACACTTTGCACAGCCCAAAGCAATACCATCACTGTCATTCAGCAAGTGTGTATACCTGGTGGTCCTGGTGGATGTACGCCTGACACAAATACCCTAATTATTGCGAATTTCAATAATACGCCCATATGCAATGATGTAACCTTTACTGTCTTTAATGTAAATGCTACTCCTGCATTTTGGAACTTTGGTGATCCTGGTGGAAATACGTATACAGGACCTATCACCAATCCAACCCATACGTATTCAGCTGCGGGCTATTACCTCGCAACGCTTTCTGCTACGGTCCCCAATCTAAATCCACCTCCTACCCTATGCACAGTCCTAGCCTCTACGCAGGTGGTGGTGCCAGTTGTCGCCGGGTTTAAGTGCACCAACATGTGTCGCAATTTTACATTTACAGACATCAGCACTTTTGTCATGGGTGAAGTAATTACCAATTACGCCTGGAATTTCGGTGATGCCAATACGCTATCAGGACCTAGCCCGATAGTATCGCATGCGTATGCAGTCGGTAACACCTATACGGTGATGCTTACCGTAACGACTGCAAATGGCTGTACATCCACCTTCTCAAAGATGGTGACAGCGCCTGCAGATCCAAACCCTGCATTTTCAATGGCCCCTAATCCTGCCTGTGTAAATGATCCGGTGCTGTTTACGCCTGTGTCCACCCTTGGGATCGTTTCATGGCTATGGTCTTTCGGAGATGCCAGTACTAATGGTGCTTCTATGCCATCACATGCTTATCTGAATGGCGCTACCTATCCTGTATCCCTCACCCTGGTGGATACCAATGGATGCACATCGACAGGCAACTCAAGTATTCTTATACATCCAATTCCAACAGTAGGTCCTATCCTGATTGCACCCGCTGCCACTGTGTGTCAGGGTGATACTGTTACCTTAACGGCAGATCCCGGCTTTGCTTCCTATCTATGGAATACTGGCGCTACAACACAAGTCATCCAGGTGACGTTGACAGGCACGTATGGTGTGACGGTGACGGATGCCAATGGATGTACTGCAGTGCCTGATTCAGTGGACATCACAGTCATAGCATCTCCGCTGGCTGTCATCAGTGGAAGTCACTTTATATGCGACAGTATGTGTATCACCCTGCAGGCCAATACGGGATATAATTTTATGTATCAATGGCTTGATGCATCGATGAACCCAATTTCCGGCGAAATCCTGTCGACCATCATGGTCTGCGGCAATACATTCCAGGATACGGTGTTTGTAGAAATCACCGATGCCAATGGTTGCACTGCCATATCTGCTCCTTGGGTGATCAGTCTGGCTGCAGCTCCTCTGGTGGCTGTGGTGCTGATGTCAGGTGATTCATGCGCAGGGACACCTAAAGTGTTATCTGTATCACCGATTCTTTCTTATTGCCAATATTACTGGAGTAATGGGGCTACAGGCACGGGCATTGTAGTTTCACAAGCTGGCACCTATACAGTGCTGGCAGTAGACACGACCACAGGTTGTTCGGCTTCAGCTAGTATTGTCATTCATCCACTGCCTGATTTGTGTCTTGTTCCGGTTGGATGCTATACGATGTGCTTAAACGACACGCTATGCGGACCTCCAGGACTGAGCATGTATCAATGGAATAAAAACGGCGTCCCCATTCCAGGAGCAACGATGCAAATGTATATCGTCATGATGAACGGGAGTTATTCGCTGACAGGCACGAATAGTTTTGGCTGCAGTGCCACATCAGACTCCCTGATCATTATGGTGATTGAATGTTGTACTGACACCAGTACAGAAGTCATGGCTGATCCGATACCTGCATCCGGGGACAGTTGTTGCTGGCGTTTTACCTATATCAATACACTTGAAAATGCTTCGGCCTTTCAGATCATGACCCTGGATGCAGACATCATGGTCGATCTGGGTTCAGTGGATCCGCAGTTGTCTGTTTTCGGGACGACCTCCAATTCAGTTACGCTCGTCAATAACACCCCAGGCGATCCAGTGCCTATGGATACATTGGTTGACTTTATTGATATATGCTTCAAAGACATTATCACCAGTCCGATGGAATTGATTGTGCAATGGTTTGACAGCAGTTTTAATGTCTTGTGCAAAGACACGCTTTACCTGGAATGTGACCCTGAACCTCCATGTTTATATGTGGTCAGTGATTCTATATGGTGCGACCTTGATCTGGTTTTATATGAGATGGAATTGTGTAACCCTGCCTATAACACCTACGCCATTTCGTATGTCGACATCTCTTCCTTTTCTCCACCAGGTATCATCCTGACACCAGGAAATCTCACTCTTGTCAATCCGATATTGCCCGGGCAATGCAGCACTTTTGTGTTTACACTTTCCGGTGGCAATTTTGCGAATCAATATTTCTGCTACAACCTGACGGGTCATGAAACAGATCCGGCGGTTGATTCTGCTGCACTATGTTGCACCATTGATACAATGTACTGCATTCAGATACCCGGCTGTAATGCATGCGATAGCATGTATGTAGCTGAAGTCGTTCGCGTGGAAACGGAAACTGATTCGTGTTGTTATGAAATAACGCTAGTCAATTATTTCGATTCTCTGTTGATCGATGGTATCGATGTTTGCCTACTGACCTCGGGCAGCTCTATGACCATTGATAATGAGCTAGGTGGTATATGGTGGACCGAATCTTTGACAGAAGAGACAGCGTCACTCCAGTATACAGATCCGCAAAATCCTGATGATCCTTTTATTCCGATTGGTCCGGTTACCTTGCCCACTATATGTATTCAAAACGGTGAGATCCCGGTGACCGAGGTCGAAATAAAATGGATGCATGGTGACTCTGTGGTGTGCAGGGATACGATTGAGGTCTCCTGCAGTGATTGTGGGATGTTTGAACCCGTCATCTATTGTGACACAAGCGGCAACTGGATCATTGATGGAAGCCTGACCAACCATACGCCCTATACTGTCGGTTCTGCTTATTTTTCCTTTGAAGATCCGGCATACTCCGTTTACAACCAGTCCGTCAATACCGGACTGCTTCAGCCTGGAGGAACATACGGGCCTATTTCATTCATTATTGGAGCGCCAGGAAATCCGGGAGACACATTGTGCATATTCGTTACTTTACATACGACAAGTGATACTGAAGAGCATATCAATTGTTGTGTCTTTAAAGTGGTGTTGGTACTACCGGATTGTGATGATGCAGAGGAACCGTGTGAATGCGATCCTGAATTTTTTAAAGAAGTGGATAAGGGAATTGCGTGTGATTTCAGTTTAGGAGGTAATACAGTGGTCTTTTCGCCAGCGGGGCATTTGAATCCTGATTGTGATCGGGTAGTCTGGTTATTTTCATATAACAATAGTGTAGTGACCACCTATGGAAACGAATCTCTTACGCACACCTTTCCCGGTCCGGGGGAATATGAAATTTGTATGATCGTGTACCGGAGTACCCCTACTGAAGAATGTAAACTGAAGATCCAGAAACAAATTACAATCTTTCCTCCGGGGGCCCCGCCTGGTTTGTATCCCAATCCTGTCGGCGAAGAATTGCTCATTCAACTGCGACAGGATCATCCGTCCATCCGGATCGAAATATTTGATATGGGCGGCAGGGAATTACTCGACGTAACCACACAGGGAGCAAGAGGTCAGATCATCCATTTACCGGTTGGTGCGTTTGCTGAGGGTATTTATACAGCAAGGATTACATCAGCAGAGGAACAGTGGATCAGGAGGTTTATGAAAATAGAGTGATGATGAAAGGTGTATAATGATTGGCAGGAACATTCATGTGGACGTTGTACACAGGAATGTTCCTGCGACATCTGTATAGAATTCCAAATCAGTAGTTGGAAGGCAAACCTTAGAAAGCAATGGAGTCAGTCAACTTTTGTATGACCGACTTGAGCGAAGCATCATTGGCCTTCGTCATGATAATTACTTGCCAGAGCCTGGCGCCGTTGACAACAACTACGTCCATATAGTCATGCTCCTGACCGCCGATGATAAGTTTCCCCCTTTGCATAATTGCCTTCTGCCCTGAAATTTTAGTTTCGGTAGTATTAAGAATAGCCACCTTCGTGCCCGTAGATTCCCACTGACCCACCGTTCCTTCGATCGCTCCTTTTGCATCAGCTACTACACTGGCATACAGGATATGCATGACGGTAATCACGATCCCGTTAGGATCATCTTTAAGATAATACGCCTCATAGTTGCTGACCTGTTGCTGAGCCTGTGGAGGTAGTTTTGTTTGCTGCTTGGTGAGCATACCAGGCATCTTCACATGCAATAAAGGTGACCCAAAGGAAAAATCATGCCATACAATAGACTTTGGCTGACCAATCAGTATACCCGGAACCAGGCAGAGAAAAAACAAGAAAATTTTCATAGCGCAACCCTATTTGATGTGGAATGACCTTGATAACCAATTGTTTCAATCAAAAGTTCAAGTCATCTGAAGTACAAAATATTCAAACTAACAGTGAATATCAATATAGGTCAAGGTTGGTGTAACTAAGCTACATTTGCAGCGCATGGATTCACTCACACAGATTGTACTAGGTGCCGCAGTAGGAGAGATCGCCCTGGGAAGGAAAATCGGCAACCGGGCCCTCATCTGGGGCGCTATTGGTGGAACCATCCCGGATCTGGATGTGCTGGCCAATCCATTCATGGATGATATCAAAGCGTTGGCCTTTCATAGGGGCATCACCCATTCTATCTTTTTCTCGGTGCTTGCACCGCTTATCTTCGGAGGCCTTGTATATAAGCTATATGAATCAAAATTTCATAAGACCAAAGTTTATAAAACGTTTATCGCGATTCTCAACATTGCCATCCTCGGTGGCATCACCTACGGTATCAATTATTTGTTGAGCCATGATGGCTATCCACTGTGGTGGTTCCTGATCATCAGTCTACTGGGTGCCTTGTTCTTACTGATGCGGCTTTACCATCATTATATGGTCAAAGAGTTAGAAGAACCAAAAGCTTCCTTCAAAGAATGGTATTGGTTGTTTTTCCTGGCGTTTGCGACACATTGGTTGCTGGATTGCTGTACTGCTTTCGGGACACAGATATTCCAACCCTTCTCAGATTACCGCGTAGCGTTCAATAACATTGCTGTCGTTGATCCGGTCTACACCATTCCCTTTCTGATCTGCATTATCATTGTATCTGCCATCCAAAGAAATTCAAAAAGAAGGACTATCGTCAATTGGATAGGTATCGGCATCAGTAGTTTATATATGGCACTTACGGTGGTCAACAAACTACATGTCGACCGGGTATTTGACAAAGCACTGGCACATCGAAACATTGATGTGATCCGCAGCCGCACTAGTCCAACGATACTCAACAATTTACTGTGGGCGTGCGTGGCGGAAGACAAAGAGAAATATTATGTAGGTCTGTATTCCATCTTTGATACTGATCCAAACCTGCACTACCTGAATGTCATTCCAAAAAATGATTCCATCCGGCAGCTGTTTGGAGCCATACCAGAATATAAAACACTCGAATGGTTTTCAGATGGATACCTTGCTGCATTTCCTACAGACAGCGTCACCTACCTCTGTGATCTTCGATATGGCGGTATCTCCGATACCATTCATGATCAGCGGGATCTTGTCTTTAATTTTAAAGTAAAAGATAAAAACGGTGTTCTTACTTTTACAGAAAACAGAGAACCACCCAAGGGAAGTATTGGTGAAATATTCCGCCAGCTTATCACAAGGATGAAGGGGTATTGAACATAAAATGGGAACTGAACGTAAAGCATATTTTGCCTTAGCACTTGTTTGCTTAGTCTGGGGAGTATCCTGGGTGGGCACCAAAGAGGCTGTGCGTTATATGCCTCCATTCCAGATGGTGGGGATCAGACAAATACTTGCCGGCTCTGCTTATTGCCTGTATTTTATTTTGAGAGGGGCTACCCTACCTAGAAAAAAAGAATGGTACCCAATCCTTTTTCTGTCCTTGCTCAACTTTGTGATCAGCAATGGACTGGCTACCTGGGGAGTAAAACTGACCACTGCCGGACTGAGTGCTATCATGGGAGCTATCTTTCCCCTTTGGCTTGTGGTCATCTTAGCTGCAAGAGGAAAAAACAAGATACCACCGCTGGCATGGATCGGGATACTGGTTGGCTTTAGTGGGGTATGTATCGTTTTTTATGAACACCTCCATGAACTGTTTAACGTATCGTTCCTGGGGGGTATAACCCTTGGCTTGATTGCTTCCCTTGCGTGGGCGTATGGGACGATCTATACGAAAGAATTTGCCCTGGATTTTAATCCCTATCACAGCATCGGTTGGCAGATGTTGATTTCAGGTTTTGTCCTCACCATCGTAGCCCAAATATCAGGTGAGGTAATCCCGTTGCGTGAAATAAAACTTTATACCTGGTCTGCTATCTTTTTCCTGGTGGTTGTAAGCTCCATTATTGCATTCCTTGCGTATTTATATGCATTGCAAAAATTACCGACGGGTATTGTTTCAGTGTATGCGTATATCAACCCGATCGTCGCTGTGCTGGCAGGTAGCCTGTTTACCGGCGAACCACTTACCATCCTGATTATCACCGGATCATTAGTGACATTGGCAGGCGTATATATTGTCAACAGAGCGTTGCACAAAAAGTCGGAAGGGGCGATACCTCAAACAGATGTGTGAGGTAATCCTGACTTTCCTGATCAAAAGATAATCCCGGTTATCCTCGGGAGGAAATGGAATGTGTATATAGCCACTGAAGGCCTTTTTCGGAAATCAAAAGGAATTCTTCCGTAAACTACTGATAGATAGTTAAAATGAAATTTATCGCAGCGAAAATGGGAACCTGTGTCCACTCAACCGTGGGTGTAGCTTAATAACTGCTTAGCATCAGGAATATTCAGGACAAATTTCATACAACAGGCAGCGATTAAACTCTTATTTTATCTTACCTTTCGGGTAGGTTTTTCGCAAAAGAAGTGGTTATGTACCTCGCATAGCTCATTTTTTCTCCTCTGTCTGCCTTGGTGTTTATTCAAATTTGATTGTATTGGATTTAAAGCAAACCAAATACATATTAACAATTGATTGCATATGTCTAGAATTGTACCCCACTTTTTTTTTCTTTTCCTCTTTTTCCTCCTCTCAGTCTCTGTTTCAGCCCAGACTGTCCTCTATCCAGGTGATATTGCTGTCTTGGGAGTAGCCACAGATATGGGGGGGTGTGGGTTCTCTGCCGAGTCTGATGAATTTAGCTTTGTCTGTTTCAGGGATATCACCACCGGGACCTCCATAGATATTACAGACAATGGTTGGGAAACTAGTTCTGCCGGCTTTTGGGGAGATGGAGAGGGTACTCTAAACCTTACACGGACGGGTGGAGCAGTGGCTGCCGGTACAGTTATCACTATTCGTGCAGTCAATAATGCCGGTAACTGGGCATATAGTATCGCTGGATTTTCACCCGGATGGACTATAGGCCAGATCAATACCCCGGGAGGACCCTTCAACCTTGAGCCGGGTGGTGACCAAATCTATTTTATGCAGGGAGGCACATGGGACAATCAGGGACCCGGAGGCGATGACGCACTTTATGATGGGGAGATTCTCTTTGGGTTTAATACGGTTCCTTCCTGGAATTCAAATGGCAGCAGTAATCAATCCAATCTGCATCCTGATGTAGATCCATGTTTTCACATGGAAAGTCCTTCGTCTGATTATTACAAATATACTAGCCCCCTTACCAGTGCAAATCAGTTGGATTGGATGAAGAGAGTTACAGATGGTGCTTCATGGACTGCTTATGGAAATTGCGCGGCCTATGTTGCCGCAGCACCGGATTACGCCAATGGCTATACGATTCCTATTGCTGGTATGACGATGTCTGTATACTGTCCAACGATTTGCGAAGGATGCGCTCCTTATGTCTTTCCGATGGTTTTTGGGTTACCCACCCCAGGTTTTTTTGATGTTACCTATACCAATGGAACAGACACCTTTGAGTTATTTGGGATCGAAAACTTTCATTTTCAGTTTGAAACACTTTCGATAACAACGACCTACGAACTTATTTCAGTCACGGAAGTTGGCGGCTGCCCCTTACCTCCTCACTTTACGGGATCAGCTACCTACACAGTTCCCTATGTCTATCCGGGGTCGTACACAGCAATTTACGTTTGCGAAGATTATGGACTTCCCCTTCCATTAAACCATTGGCTCATGGGAGCGCCGGGTGGGCAGTGGTCGCCGGCTTTATCCTTTGGTCAGTATTGGTACAGTGCTTATGGGGAAGGCAAATGGATTTACACCCAAAAATATCAGGATCCCTACTGCCCGCCGGATACCGCATCTATTGATGTGATCTTTCCCCATGCTAATGGCACTATCATAGAAGTCACCTGTGATCAGAACGGAACACCCAATAACATTTTCGATGACTTTACCGTGATCACCATGACGGTCAATGGAAATAATTTCGGAACCGAATACGCTGTAACCGTTTCTTCAGGGACCATCAGTCCGACGATGGGATTAGTTGGTGTACCGACTGTATTCACATTCCCTCCGGGTTCAGCCATGGGTCCCGACCTGACTATATCGATTGAAAACGTGGAACCACCGGAGGAACATACTTCGCTTGGTACGTGTCTGTTTGATTTTCTGATTCCATCTCCCGGCTTTTGCTCTGACCCTTGTGATTACTCGATGGAGGCGACCATTTCCGGTGATGCAGAAATATGCGTGAATGTATGCCCGGATGAACCCGTGTATGCAGAGATCGAAGTCTTCGGTGGTACGCCACCATACACGATGGATTTTAGTGTGACCGCCACTTCATTTCCAACCTGGACATTTACAGAAGTTCCAGTATTGGATTTCAGCGAAATCGTGATTTGTATTGATACCATCGCAGCACCGGCATTCAACCCGCTGACGTATCAGCTGACACTACCTGCTGCCTTCGGCGGTCAATATGCCACTATTGAGCTGGTCAACGTGTATGACAAATACAGTTGTACAGCCATTCTGGATGGAGCCGCCAGTGTCACTGTTTATTCGCTACCCCAGCTCGACACCTTCAACTTTTCCATTTGCAGAGAATTTGCGACCACTGCAGACCTTACCCAATATGCTGATGATATCAACCTTTTTTATGATGTCGTCTGGTATGACGGCAACCCACTCACTGTGGGTGAACAAATTCCTAACCCCAATGTGGTCAACCTGAATAATATCGTCCAGCTATGGGCTCTTGTAGAAGATGACTATTGCAGAAATTCAATACAGGTTCCTTTTACCATCCTCCCCTCACCTCGCATTGATACCATCCCACCTGTAGAAATATGTGACGGATCTATAGTGGTGCTGGATAACATTCAGATCACAGATCTCGGAAACAGTATGGCTACCTATACGTTTCATACAACCGTACCATTGGATACATCCACCCTGCTGGATACGCTGTATTACTTGCCTGCTGACTCTGTTACTATTTACCTTCTCGCGACGGCAGGCACCTGTTATGATACCATGCCGATCGATATCAACTTACAGCCTTATCCGGACTTTATACTTGCCGGCACACCCTGCAATATTGCATTGAATACGTACGCCGTACTTTTTACCAGTTCTGCGGACTCCATTTATGCAAACGCAGGTATGGTCACCAATAATGTCAGCGGTCAGGATATGGTCTCAGGGATCCCGGGAGGAATGAATGTGATCATAGAAATCCTGAATGCATCCGGCATGTGCCGTGATACGTTTATGATCGCTGCTCCAAACTGCAACTGTCCGACTATCAATCCACCTGTTCCGGCTCAGGCTTCTTATGAAATTTGTGACTATACGTCCATACCTGTATTCTCTGTAACCATTGATCCCGGGCTTATTGCCAATTGGTACAATGTACCTAGCGGTGGTGTGCCTTTGTTACAAAACAGCCTGACATTCCAGCCGGTGAGCCTGAACAGCAGCACATATTATGCTGAGGCTCTTAATGCAGCAGACAATTGTGCCAGCCTGAGAACACCGATTCCATTTACGGTCAATCCCGCTGCCATACTGCAGCCTATCACAGACCCTGTCCTATGTGCACCGGGCACTATCAATATAGATGTACTTGTTCCTGGTGTAGTAAATGGTGTCAGCGGGACCGGTAGCTGGTTTAATCTGGCAACCAACCTGCCTGTATCAGGAACCATACAACCTGCTCAGGGAGATTCATGGTATTACCAATTCAGCAGCAATCCCGGAATGTGCCTGAGTCGCGATACAATTACTGCCACCGTCAATCCACTCCCTGTACTGAGTGTATTTGAAATTGTTTGTGATGACCTGACCCTTTCATATACGATTTCCTTCACGTCCAATGCAGAACAAGTGCAAGTCAGTATCGGGACCCTATCGAATATTCCAGCTACAGATACATTCGTTGTAAGTAATGTAGGATTTGGCGTGGATATCCAGATGAACCTTGACAACCCATCTTCTGGTTGCTCTACGACGATCAATCAGACTGCTCCAAACTGCGCATGTCCTGCCTTGTTGCAACAAACCGATGACGAAGTTTGCTCTGACAATGCCAACCTTAATCTCTCCGTATATGAAGGTGTCGGTGTATCCGGAACATGGCAGATAGTATCGACTCCTGCCGGTGGTAACCCTGCGACCATAGCAGGCAGCAATTTCCAGGGCATCAACGGTGATCCGGGATTATATGTGCTCCGATTTATACGTTCTGTCATCATTGCCGATTGTATTGATTCCGCATTATTTCAGATCAACCTCCATACCTCTCCATTTGCAGATGCAGGTATAGACGGAACTTCATGCGCTCCTGATAATATTATACTAGCCGGTACTGCATCCGGTAGTAATGTTCAATACGGCTGGCAAACCAGTGGAGCCGGATCGATCACTAATCCAAATGCGCTGAATACAAGTTATACACCGGTACTGGCTGATTTTACTGCTGGTATGGTTAGCTTTACTCTTACTGCCACTGACCAGACCGGTTTCTGTCCACAGGACCAGGAAACGATAGACATTGATATTGATGCCACAGCGTATTTTATTCTGGATCCAGGCACACAGACCTATTGTGATACATCAGACATCATGGTTGATCTTGATGCCTTCATTGATTACGGCCCAACAAGCGGCAATTGGTTTTTCCCTTCCGGTGTGACTGCTCCTATCACCAACAACAGTCAGTTTAATCCGTCAACTCTGTTGGCCGGCAACTACACTGTTTATTATACGACCAATAATGCTGTTGCACCTTGTGAGAATGATACCGTGGGCATCAGTCTGATCATTGAAAATTGCCTGTGTCCGTCTGTGGCATTAACGGCACCGACCAATGATTTGTGCAGCGAATCCGGCACCCAAAATCTCAATGATTTCCTGATCACGACTGAAGCAGGAACATGGAGCATCACCAGTGTGCCTGCCGGAACAAAACCTGCTATACTCACTAGCACCAATTTCGTGACCAATCAATCCGATGATGGTATCTATACCCTACGCTTTACTTTATCGCAGCCTGTTGCGGGATGTCCTGCCTTTGCAGAAATAAATCTTGAAGTCATCCAGACGCCTGCTATCCAACTTGATAATGCCATCTGTTCGGGTGATCTGCTGACATGGGAGGCTACGGTAGTGACCAATGCAGAAGTTGTAACAAATTCAAGTGGTGTACTTACACCTCTGGGTGGAAACAGGTACAGGATTACAAACCTTGCATCCGGCAATGGGATTCAGGTGACTGCCAGCAACGGCAGCGGGTTATGCGGTACGATACTCAATATTGCTGCTCCTGATTGTGATTGTAATATTGCTATTGGAATCCTTCCTGATAATGTAAGTCTTTGTCCAGGTGAAAGCATGAGCTATACAGCTTCCGTGACCGGAGGCAAGGGACAGGTAACTTCTTTCTGGTTAGTCGCCAATGACAGCCTCTACCAGTCATCCATTAAAGTGGATCAGTCTGGCACATATGTGTTTGTCAGCATAGATTCGCTTGGCTGCAGGGATGAACACACCATCAACTCAACGATTTACACAGAAATGATAGCTGATATTGATTTGACAGCCATTACGTGTCCCGGGGATAATGATGGTACGATCACGATCTTTAGCATTCAGGGTGGCAATGGACCGTTTGGTATTTCCTTAAACAATGGTGCATTCCAACCTATTTCTACATTCCCCTACGAAATATCAAACCTGGGACAAGGAAATTACAGCATCGAAATTGTAGATGTGTTCAATTGTGCCATAAGCTCAAGTGTGATCATATCTTCTGCCAGTTCGGAATCACTGACACTCGGGCCGGATGAAACCATCCTCGTTGGCGATAGTATACTCATTCAAGCGATACTGAGTTTCACGCCGGATACGTTCACCTGGTCTGGTGATATTGATGAGATCAAAACGGATCAGCTTTCCAGTTGGGCTTCCCCTGTAGAAGATATGAGCCTTACTCTGGTGGCTTTTGACAGCAAGGGATGTCTATACACGGATGATATTAATATCCGGGTATTGCTGACGAGTTCTGTCATTGTACCAAACATATTTTCACCCAACGATGATGGGATCAATGATCTGCTCGTACCCTCTACTGACCCATCCATCGTCTCCATTAAATATTTTGAAATCTTCAGTCGATGGGGTGAACTGGTGTATTCGAAAACTAACTTTTTACCCAATCAGACAAGTGACGGGTGGGACGGAAAACTAAAAGGGAAGGAAATGAACCCGGGTGTGTTCCTTTACAGAATCCTCGCCACCAACAAGAAAGGACAAGAGATAGCCATATATGGGGATCTGACATTAGTGAGATAACCACTCTGCGCAAACAAATGACATGCTCATAAGGTGCTATTGGCTATTACAGTTGCACCTTATGCAGCACGTTGAAAAATCATCCTTACGACTTCGCGCCAGTTGTATCTGTGCACCATCCCGCATGAGCAGGTAGTTTTCAGACTTGACATACTTTCTCACTTCTTTGAGATTGATCGAAACAGCTGCAAACTTTAGTATGCCGCTGTTCCGCTTTTGTCATAAATATTCCTTAATTCCTTTCCTGACAATTCTATCAAAGAACAGATTGAGTATCTTTCATCTGTCAATCTGATGGCTGTATTTTTTAAACCATTTAACTTCGTGGATAATGCCCGCTACTTACGCTTTACATATGATGAAGTTTAAGTGGCTAATCGGTTTGAGGAAATAAATCTTATAAAACCTTAATAACACCTATTTATGAACAAAGGAATTTTACTCTTGCTTTCATGGTGCTTATTTATCCTTCATGGATCGTCCCAGTCACCTACTAAAACCCACCAATCTTTCTTTGCAAAAAGCAGCGCCAAATCCAGGTCATCCAGTGTCTTTCTTTACACCCTGACCACCCTTTCCGAATCGTATGCAGACTTGACTGGAACTACGTCTATCAACAATGGAGAAGTGTGGGATGATCCGGAATATATTGTTCCCATCGGGTTTCCTTTTGAACTCAACGGACATTCCATTTCTTTCCTTCAGTTTCAGGGATCAGGTTCGTTACTGGCATCTACTACTGAAGATCCTGATATTGCAACTGCCGTATTTCCATTTGAAATGGATCTGGTTGACCGCGGTGAACTTGCAGGCGTATCAGCATCACCGTTGAGCTATAAAGTGGAAGGCGCAACAGGCAGTCGCATCCTTAAGATAGAATGGAAGAATGCCGGTTCGTATGAAGAATTGTTTGAAGGCTCTTCGCAAAATATGTTTATTAATTTTCAGCTTTGGCTCTATGAAGGAACCAACACGATTGAATTCCGCTTTGGGGAAAACTTTATCAATGATCCGGAGCTCTTCTATGGCAGTTTTGGGATATACCTTGGTGTGACAGATGCTGACATGATCAACGATCAATTCATAAACGGGCACTTTTTTACAGGCTCAATCAGTTCACCTGAATTGTCGATGTCAGATGTGACTATTGAAGGGACACCATCTGAAGGTACCGTTTACAGACTATCGCTTGAGCTTCCCCTCGAAGTAACGGTGACCGGTCAAAACGGGAATTCAACCTGTGAACCTAATGGAAGTGCTACTGCTACTGCAACCGGGGGTACTGAACCGTACACTTATCTCTGGAGTAATGACGGAACGACGCAGACCATATTATTCCTGGACGGAGGCACCTATACCGTAACGGTAACAGATGCTGACGGGAATACGGCTACAGGTAGCGTGACAATCACCAATGCAAGCCCTCTAGATCCTAATGCCGGTGCCACTGACGAAACCTTTGTCGATGGCAATGATGGAACTGCCACTTCATCTGCATTTGGTGGAACAGCTCCTTATTCTTTTTTATGGAGCAATGGGGAAACCACACAATCCATAATTAATCTTGCTCCCGGTTTATATACGGTGACTGTAACAGACAATTCCGATTGCACGGCCCAGCAGAGTGTCATCGTTGGTGCATTTGGTTGTCCTGAAATCACCTTTGATGTTTTCATACTGGATGCTGGTTGTTTTGGAATATGCTCCGGAGCAATCGATCTGGAAATCAACGGAGGAACTCCTGCCTATACCTATATATGGAGCAACGGGTTATCTACGGAAGATGCATCAGGACTTTGTGCGGGTGATTATTCTGTTACCATCATAGATGCAAATGGCTGTGCAGCTAATGATGGTCCCTATATTATTGAGGAGCCAGATTCGCTCATCGTCAATGCCGGCTCGACTGATGAAACGGGCCCTGATGTCAATGACGGGACTGCCTGGGCTGCACCTACCGGAGGTAGTCCTCCATATACCTATGCATGGAGCAATGGGAGTGTTGATTCGCTGATCACCGGACTTGAGCCAGGTGAGTACAGCGTAGTGATCACTGATGCTAATATATGTACAGCTAATGAAACTGTGACTGTAGATTCCTTTACATGTTATTTGACTTCTGTGATTACACACAATACATGTAATCAAAGTTGTGATGGCCAGATTGAGGTTACCCTCGTCAATGCTGTCGAACCTGTTACTTATTTATGGAATAACGGGAATACAACCTCTATTATTGATAGTCTTTGTGCAGGGACTTATGGTGTTGTCGCCCAGGATGCCTCAGGCTGTTCAGCAGTACAAAGCTATACAGTAGCACAGCCTGATGAAATAGCACCCAATGCCGGAAGTACGGATGAGACCAGTCCAGGCGCAGGTGATGGCACGGCATGGGCTTCACCTACCGGGGGAACCCCACCATACAGCTATTTATGGGTTAATGGCAGTACTGATTCACTGATCACCAATCTGATACCCGGCACTTATTTAGTGACGGTAACCGATGCAAACAATTGTCAGGGCATCGATAGTGTGGAGGTAAATCCATTCATCTGCGAGGGGCTTGTTCAGTCGGGGTTTATAAATCCTACCTGCAACAATAATTGCAATGGTGCTGCCGGAGCGGTTCTTCTGGGTGGTATTGGCCCCGTAACCTACTTATGGAATACAGGAGATACCACTAACAACATAACAAATCTCTGTACTGGTCTTTACGAGCTGACGATCACGGATGTAGGTCAGAATTGTATAAGCATCGAAATATTTGATATAGTAGCTCCGGACACCATGGTCGTTACGGTTGATCAGATCATTCACTACAACAATCTCACAGCCGGGATCATTGCGATCACTGTCAGCGGAGGTACGCAACCCTACGCATTCAATTGGGCAGGGCCAAACGGATACCTGAGCACGGAAGAAGACATTTCAGGACTATCACCCGGGTTCTATTCTTTGGCAGTCATTGATGCCAATGGTTGTAGTCAGTTTTTTGCACCGATTGAGATCCGGGATGAATTCGTAGGTACGACAACACTAGTTAACGTTGATGTACGGCTTTTTCCAAATCCGGCTAAGGAACAGGTGTATATTGAAATAGACGATATTCTTGGTTTTGATATATTGTTGACAAGTCTGGATGGGCGAGTCATTAAAATCTGGAAGGATGAGAAAACGCTTGATATCAGCACGGTGCCTGCAGGGTCATACCTGATAGAGGGATTGTCCGGGAATAAGATATTCAGACAGCGACTGATTGTAGTGAGGTAAGTAGATTCTGTTTCTTGAGGGTGGGAATAAAACGTAAAAAAGAGTGTCGTACACCATCGTGTGCCGCACTCTTTTTTTTAGAAAAAGGATTAGAAAAAGGTGGGATTTAGGGGGTAAAAGGTGAGATTGGCTTCGAAAAATTTTCGTAAATGAAAAAGTGTTAAAACAGGTCTGGGGAGTCTGACCATCAACTAGTTACGACAGTGTGGCACACCTAGGTGTGCCACACTGTCGTAACTGATTGATAATGAGGGGCTCCAGATAGGTTTTAACACTTTTTCAATGTTGAAAAAAATCTCAATACTTTTTGCTCTGCAAAGTTGCCTCTTCAGCTATCCTCAAGGACTCGACCGCATTAGTAGCATCGATTATTCGGAGATGGGTAGAATCACGGATCCAGGCCCATTGATCCTCCAACATGGAAATAACTAATTGCTCATATCGGTCCATCTTATCCTTGATATCACCGGAAGTAATCGTCATCAAGGCGTCATAGGCAATGTCCTTAAATTTCCCGGTGACGTGTTGGTCATGACTAGCCAGAGACTCACTGACTTCGATAGAAGCTATCGGAAAATGCTGATTGATCTTTTCAAAATGTTCTTTGGTAAATAAACCGTGGATCCGGATTTTGACAGGAACCCATTCATAAAGGGTGATATCACCGCGGTCAAACTGAAGACGAAGCTCTTGCCGGTCAAGAACCTTGGGTTGATTAAAACCGTGATAAAAATTTACAGGACTGTTATTGTACAACACCACCGCCTGAACCCTGTCGGTAACAGGTGGAGTGACAGTGTCACGAGCAATTTCCATCGCATGTACCAATTTACCCGGGCCAAACCAACCTTCGAACATATCGAAAAAGTGAACGCCATGCTCAATAAAAATACCACCGCTTTGCTGACGGTTCCAAAACCAATGCTCTGGGATTAGTTTTTCATCACTGGCATAATTGTCAAAAAAACCATGCACAAAATCACCCAGCCATTGTTCATCGATGATCGTCTTGACGGTTGCATACAATGGATTGTATCGTTGCATGAGATTAACTGTATACAGGAGGCCCCTTGCGCGCGCGCAATCCCTAAGTTCTTCTGCTTCAACTGTCTTTAATGCAGCTGGTTTTTCGCAGATAACATGCTTACCTGCCAGGAGTGCCTGTTTTGATTGTGCATAATGAAGAAAAGGCGGGGTAGCAATATATATCAGATCAATCTCTGTGTCCGCCAACATTTCTTCATACCCGGGATAGACCAGTGCTTCGACTTCGCTTGCCACTTGATGAGCAAAGGACAGATTCACATCTGTGACTGCCTTGATCCGGATGCCCTCGATTTTTACAAAGGCTTTTGCGGCAAAAGCTGCAAAACCCCCGGCTCCAATGATGCCTATTGTCAGGTGCTGATTCAAAAGTTGTCTATTTTAATTACACTGTCCCAATATCAACCAAATGATGACAAACACCACGACTGTACCAATGCAGCCTCCGCCTAACTTGTACGCTCCGTATCCGGAGATGAGTCCTCGAAATAAATTATTCATGCTATGCGTTTTTAAATGACTGGAAATACAATAGTACGCAATAAAGAAGCGAAGTGTTCAACTTCTATCAAGCCATTAGTTATCAGTATGCAATCATACTATGGGCTAATGCCCCTAATTATCCTAAAACAAAAACCCCGGCTTAAAAGCCGGGGCAATTACTATATGTATTTATGGCAAGAGATATGCTATGAAAACCTATAAATATTTCCGCTAGTTCGACCTACTTACTTGCCTCCCATTGATATATTTCGCTTGTCAACCCCAGCTCATCACTTTTCATGCTTCGGCTACGCTCAGCACATCGCTTTTCATTTACTCCGGTAGCTGAGCGAAGTCGAAGCATCATTTTTCATTCAATCAATTCCTCTTTGGATATGGTGGTGGAACAGGCAGTTCTTTTCTCGTCTTCAACTCTTCAAGAATGACCTCCAGCGCTTTATCTAATTGATCATCTTTTCCTTTGTATTCATCTGCCGGGCTGTTGTAGACTTCAATATCCGGATCAACTCCATAACCTTCGATAGGCCATGTCTTGCCCTCAATATCATAGTTGGCAAACTCAGGTCTGTTGAGGATGCCTCCATCCACAAATGGAAGTGAACCCCGAATACCTACTACGCCACCCCATGATCTGCGGCCAACAATTTTTCCAAGACCCAGTGACCTGAATCTGTAAGGAAAGATATCACCATCTGATGCAGAATACTGGTCCATCAACAAAACCTTAGGCCCATACGCTGATTCAGGATCTGTATTTGGTAGCGTCACATTCCTTGGCATATCGATAAACACAGGTTTCCTATTAAGGCGCTCTGCAATATGCGGAGATACATTGCCACCACCATTGCCACGATCATCGATGATGAGTGCTTTTTTCTGCAATTGCGGATAATAGTATTTGACAAATTCATTTAATCCACCTGAACCCATGTCAGGAATATGGATATAACCTACCTGTCCATTTGTTTTTGTATTGACATATTCAACATTCTTCCTTACCCAATCCAGGTAGTAGAGATCAGACTCATCACCTGTGGGCACCACCAACACTTTCCGGCTGCCAGCCTCGTCGGCTTTACCACTGACCGTCAGTTCAACCGTTTTTCCTGCAGTATTGACAAGGAGTTCATAGACATCATTGACTGATTGGGTACTGACTCCATTTACTTCGATGATATAATCACCGGTGCTGACATTGACGCCCACTTCAGTCAACGGTGACCTGGTCGAGGAGGACCAATTCTCTCCCTTGAAGATTTTGTCAATCCTGTAATACCCAGAGGCATCACGGCTTAGTTTCGCACCAAGCAATCCCAGTTGAATCCGCTCAGTCTTCGGTACGTCTCCTCCACCCACATAAGCATGCCCAACACTTAGTTCACCAATCAACTCACCAATGATATAGGTCAGGTCCTGGCGGTGATTGACATACGGCAACAATACTTCATACTTCTTCTTCATCGCAGCCCAGTCCACACCATGCATTCCCGGATCATAAAAGAAATCACGCATCTGTCTCCAGGATTCATTATAAATCTGCACCCATTCTTTCTTGCGATCAATTGTCAGTTTCATATTTGACAAGTCAACCTTTTTATCCATGTTGGCCTTATCTTTTGGAAGGTCTATAATCGAGAACGCACCATCTTTAGACAACATCATCTTCTTCAGATTGGCTGAAATCACATAACTGTTGAATTCTCCAATCTCTGTTTCCTTTTTATCTTTTAGATTATACACCTTAAGGACCCCTTTTGGAGATTTGGTAGAACTCGCGAGATAATACACAGCATCTTCAACTGCAGTGATACCAAAATAATTACCCGCCGAAACCGGCAAGGCTACTACTCTATCCTGGATTCCTTCCACATCAACGACTGTTACAGCAGTTTTGACTGCAGGTGTAGGCATATCTTTTCCGGATGCTTCAGCTTCCTTTTTCTTAGCATTCTTTTCCTTAGCGGATGCAGGCGTCGTGGAAACGGCAGCAGATGTATCCACTTTAATAAGGACCTCGTCATTCTTAGGTGCTAAAGGGGATGTAGTAGCTTTGGCCAAGGTCACAAAATAAACCTTTGACATATCTGCATAGCTATGGTTCCATTCCGTGCGGCTGTAGGTCGGACTGAAGTCACGATCAGACACAAAGAACAGGTACTTACCCTCCGGACTGAAGACTGCACCAGAAGCTTCATACCAGTTGTCCGTCACCAAGGTTGATTTCTTGCTGTCAAGGCTGTATAGAAATACTTTACTGCGGAAATCATCATCTGATTTTGTATACGCAATCCACTTGCTATCAGGAGACCAGTTAGCACCTCCATGCTCCCATGCTTTTGCCTGATCCACCAGGGTAATCTGTTTCGACGATATGTCTACATACTGAAGTCTCAATTTTTTATCAGACCATACCAGCTTCTTGCTGTCAGGTGACCAGGTCACATAATACTTGTAGGTATCTCCATTGACTGTAAGTTGTACAGGTGCTTCGATACCATCCTGTGTCCGGATATAGATTTCATCTTCGCCGGTTGCATCGCTGATATAAGCGAGGTATTTACCATCGGGTGACCAGGCTACTGAACGTTCGTGTACACCTGGTGTTTTTGACAGGTTCCTGGTGATACCATCTTTAGCTGGAATAGTCCAGAGATCGCCACGCGCCGTCACTGTTAATCTATTGCCATCAGGCCCGAGATCAAAATCACCTCCTTCGATATAAGTTGAAGCATCTACTAATTCATTACGTCCGATAGCGCCGTCATCCGCTATGGAAATAGGTACCTTCGTAGAATTACCTGTCTTTGGATCCAATACATAAATGAAGCCGCCATTTTCGTAGACGATGGCATCAGCCCCAAGCGATGGAAACTTGACATCATATTCGGTATAATTAGTGACTTTGGTGATCTGCTTTGAAGCAATGTCATAGACAAAGATGTTCATGGTACGATCGCGATCGCTGCAGAAGTATATTTTATCTCCAAACCACATCGGGAAAACATCCTGTGCAGGATTGTTGGTGATATTTTCCATTTGTCCTGAAGCAAAATCATAGATATAGATATCATCCGCCATTCCCCCTTTGTAATATTTCCATGTCCGGAATTCCCTGAAGACCTGATTCATGGCGAGTTTGGAATTATCAGGGGAGTATGAACAAAAGCCTCCAACTGAAAAAGGCATCTCGATAGCCATCCCGCCATTAGCGCTTGCAAAGTAGAGTTGACCTTTGAAGTCATTGAAGGATGTTTTTCGGCTCCTGTAGATCACGCCTGAATTATCATTCTTCCAGGTCATCACGATATTGTTGGGACCCATACGGTCACCCAGATCATCACGGCCAAGAGTTGCGGAATAAGTCAATCTTACCGGAACACCTCCACTGGCGGGCATTTTATAAACTTCTGTATTGCCATCGTATTGACCTGTAAAAGCGAGCATCTTACCATCCGGTGAAAACCGGGCAAACAATTCATTTCCAATATCTGTTGTGAGTTTTCGGGCAGTACCTCCTGTCCTGGAAACAGAATACAGGTCCCCCGCATAAGAGAAAACGATAGCCTCTCTGGAAACCGTCGGAAAACGAAGAAGCCTGGCTTCTGTTTGTGTATTGGCCTGATTACCAAACAATAGAAGCATAAAAAAGAATAAAATCCTTTGCATAAAAAATTGAATTTTAAGATAGAAATAGGATTCCCCAGCAGTGCTAAAGGAGGATGCAAGATAAAATGATTCAAGTAGTGGCAACAGCCTATTTTTCCACAAAAGAGTTGGATGAAACCCTATCGTATTCATCAATTTTGTCGAGCTCAAATACCGTGATACCGTCTTCGCGGATAGCGTAAGGAATTTTGAATTTAGCATCCCAGATAAGCTCCTTTAGGGCATACGAACTTTTTTCATGAATGTGCTGGGTCGCTGTGATATTATACCCTTTGATCATAATGAGCCATTCCATCTGAGAGGAGGCATAATCAGCCTGTGTCAATCCGTACAAGGGACTTTTCTCATCGATATAATGTACGATCGTCCAGTTGAGTGGAAAATAAACAACGCGGTCATTCTCTACTTCCAAGGTCTGATACTTTCGGTTTTCCTTCCCGTTTTCACTCACTACGACACTCATCAGCACCCGGGCCTCGAGTTCGGTCAGGTCATGGTCGCGTTGATTGGCTATACGGAACATCAGCGCATGACCTTGCTTGTAGGGGACATAAAGCATATTCTTTGAAAACCGGATTATTTTGGTGGGCCTGGAAAATCGCCCGTACATCAGACCAGTAAAAATGGCAAAACTCATCAGACCGAGCAGCGCTTCAAATGCAGCAAAGGCACTGACAGATGCGGTCAGGGGATATAAAGAACCATACCCCACCGTGGTGAGGGTCTGCGCACTAAAAAAAAATGCAACGAGAAACCGGTTGGTCACCTGGTAATCAACTGTCATGCCGATTCCATAAAAATCTATGGCCAGATAGAGAAAAGCAAATAATACATTGAGTAATATATAAAATGAAAGGATGACAAGGGCGAAAAGAGACCAGCGCATAGTCACCAGGTTATGAAACAAGGATTTTTTCTCCCCTACGCGGATGACATTGAACGTACCATCCTTGTTGATGATCCGTTTACTGTTTTGACTGTACTGATTGGTAAACCCAAACTCGTCTCCTTTATTTTCCGGTCTATTGAACCGTTTTTGGATCATTTCGCTGATTTTCATATGCCTAAGATATTATTCTCCATTTCTTTTTTCAAACACATATAATAAAGCCATTACAATAAGTGGCAGCGCCACGACAACAAGACTTATCCCTTTATGTTTAAACGAAAACATCAGGATAAGACTTCCGGCCAAAACGACGACCAGTACGCAGATCATCAGAATGTTCAGATCAACACCAGCACCAAAACCTGCTATGAATCCCCTTCCCCTTATGGCCACCAGTAGTAAAGGACATTGATCCCCCAAAGCAACCAGAAGAGAGAAGTCATATTGTCTTTATGAAGAAATGATCGTTCGTTTATAAAAATCGTATTGATGATGCCTATTGATGTCGGAAAACTCTACTATCTTAATCTTCCTCATCTTTATGCACAAAGGTGAGTTCTGCACCGAATAGAAATAATTCTTCTTTTTCCACCATAACGGTTTTTTCAAACCTGAAACCAAGTTTGATCAGCAACTGGATGGATCGTTTATTAGACGGCAAGGTGATTGCCACGAGCTTTTCCAACTTCAATACTTCCTCTGCATACGCCATAGCTGCAACAGCCATTTCAATAGCATACCCCTGACCGGTGTACTCAGGCAAAAAAGCAAAACCAAAATCCGGATGTTCCAGAAAAGGCCTTTTTGCAAACCCAACAGAACCAATGGGCATCTGGGTATCCCTGAGGCACACATTGTAGAAACCAAATCCATGGTCGCGGTAGCTCTGGATTGACCCATCCCGTATATACTTCTGTGCGTCTTCGAGCGAGCGCACATTCCTGTCCCCGATATACTGGATCCAGGTTGGCTCATTAACCAGCCTGAGCATAAAAGGGGCGTCATCAATGGTAAATTTCCGAAGGAGCAGTCTGTTGGTTTCCAGGATACCGTGCATATTGAACTAGCTTATAATGTGACAGGCTTATCAGATGATAAGAATAGTGAAAATTTGGGAATTCAAAATAAAATTTAGATACCTGAGAAAGCAAACTAATCAGCCCCACCCATTCCATCAGCCAACAATCCTTTAAACAAATAAACCAATAAACTTATAAACCTATAAACCTTTTAACCTTTTAACCTTTTAACCTTTTAACCCTCCAAATAAACTCACCATTTATACTCATCCGTTTTCACAAACACATAACCACTCTTTACAGCTCCCCATACCTGAACGCCCTTTGCATCCCATCCACGATCCCAACTCAACACTTTGTCAGGATAGATCGTGACTTCCGAAGTAGCATAAGCAGCTCCCCGCATCGAACTCAGGCACTGCCTATAAGGAGTGGATCCGGTGAAGGAACCATCTGGCTGCTTATGAAGATAGATACCACATCCCTGTCTGTTGATAAGTGAATCCTGCGACAACGAATTGAGTTTTACCTGATTCTTCCATGCGCCTGCATATTGCATCGGATTTTTAATCTCATACACCTGGCTGATGATGGTCGTATCATCTTCCAGGTACAGATGATATACTCTTTGGCGGTAAGGTTTGTCTTCAGCATTAGCAATTGCTTGCTCTACATAAAGCCAGTAACCATCCTTGCTTTTTTTCCATATCGGTACCATCCTCAGCATAACATGAAAAAAAGCTGAGTCCGCTGTCGCCTGTGCACCACTGTTGAATTCACCGGCCATATAACGATACAAGGTTTTTAGATCCTTTGACTTTACAGGAAGTGCCTGTGATGAAGCAATCTGGGCGATGCTGAGGAGAAGAAGGAGAAGAAGGGATTTCATATGATGGTGAGTTGTGAGTGTTGCTTGTACTGAGCGGAGTCGAAGTATGAATTGTGAGTGTTGCTTGTACTGAGCGGAGTCGAAGTATGAGTTGTGAGTGAGAACTGCGTGAGGCGTGAGGCGTGAATCGTGAGGCGTGAATCGTGAGGCGCGAAATTTATTCATACTACTTTTTTCGTGTTATACGTCTTATCTCTCCAGTCTATTGTCTATCGTCTTAAGACTCCATTCAATTCAATATCTCGGATCATACATATATTCCTGAATACTCTTCTTCAGGTCAGCAGGACGTTCTGTTCTTGAGAGACCTTCATCAAAAACTCTTTCGGCTACTGCATTGGCTATTTCCCATGATATCTTGCGGATATCCCGGAGCGGTGGATACAAGGATCCTTTGTCTATATCTTCCTGACTGACGATATGTGCAAGCGTCCGTGCTGCAGTCAGAAAGATTTCGTCTTTAATTAATCTGGCCTTTGACACTACAGCTCCAAGGCCAACACCCGGGAATATATATGCATTATTTCCCTGTCCGGGTTTAAATACTTTTCCATTGAGCGAAACCGCTTTGAAGGGACTTCCGCTGGCGAAGACTGCCTTGCCTTTACTCCATTCATACGCCTGTTCTGCAGTACATTCAGCTTTATCCGTTGGATTGGATAGTGCAAAGATGACCGGCCGCTCATTGAAAGCACTCATGAGTTCAATAGACTCTTTTGTAAATGAACCTCCCTTAGCTGTAGCCCCGATCAATGCATGAGGCTGAATAAATTCGATGGCATCATGAAAATCCAGAAATTCAACATCATGTGCATAGGGAACTTTATGCACAGCAAGATCCTTACGACTTGAGACCACCAGGCCTGTGCCATCTACAAACCATAGACGTTCATATGCTTCTTTCGTGGTGAGTCCTTCGGCTTCAAATGCTCTCACTAACAGATCTGCAATACCTGTACCCGCAGATCCCGCTCCGAGAAACATAATCCGCATGTCTTTATAAGGTCGTCCTGTAATACGTGATGAGGCGTACAAGCCTGCCAACACCACCGAGGCTGTACCCTGGATGTCATCATTAAAGCACAAAACCTTGTGCTTATACGCATTGAGCAGCCCATAGGCATTGAGTGTAATGAAGTCTTCAAACTGGATCAGCGCATTCGGAAATTTTTGTTGAACCGCCAAGACAAACTCACCTACGAGTTCTTCATACGCCTGCCCTGTCAGGCGGTGTTTCGGATAACCTATATACAATGGATCATGGAGTAGCTCTTCATTATTCGTCCCTACATCCAACATCACCGGCAAACACTGATCAGGATGAATACCAGCGCAGGCACAATACAAGGCCAGCTTGCCGATAGGAATACCCATACCGTTCGCTCCAAGATCACCAAGACCCAGGATCCGCTGGCCATCAGTAACTACGATGACGCGAACGTCCTTTCTGGGCCAGTTATCAAGTATCTCTGCGATGATGCCTTTGTCCTCAGGCGAAATGTAGAAACCCTGGGTATGCCTGAAAATATGCGAAAACTCTTTACAAGCTTGTCCTACGGTAGGCGTATAAATGATCGGCATGATCTGCTCGATGTGCTCTACCACAAGTCTGAAAAAGAGACGTTCATTCCTGTCCTGAAGTCCAGACAGCAGTATATATTTTTCAATATCTGATTCTTTTCGACTCAGGTTTTCCATGATCCGTTGAATCTGGATATCCTGGTTGGAGACTGCATAAGGCAATAAGCCTCTGAGCCCCAATACATCACGCTCTTCACGGGTGAAGGCGGTGGATTTGTTTAACGCATTATTATGCAAGAGTTCGATTTTTGTTTTAGTAAATGACATCATCTAATGGATTACTTCAATCAATCTGTAAAAATAACCTGATTTTCCTCAAAAAATGACCTGCACGCTATTCAAAACTCCTGATTGATATCATCAAACTACTTGATATCCATCATATTTTTACCAATCGATAGAACGGCAGCGTGGCTCATCGAGAGGTATTTTGGATTGATGCGCAATATTTTACATCTTACAATAGTTTCAACGACCTGCTGGCAACAGTTGATTATTACTCCTCAATGGATCATGTAGTTGTCATCAAAAAAATCATACTACCTTTTAAAATAATAATGTGATGAATATATTCCTGCTGGCTCTGCTTGCCGTTGTTCCCGCGTTGGCCATTGCTTTTTAATTCAATCTCCGCGATATACGTAAACCGGAGCCTTCCGGGCTTCTGTTATTGACCATGCTGTATGGCGCGACCGCCTTTTTCCTTACCAGAGGTATTGGCTTTTTACTCCATAACTTTATCTATACCGATGGCCAGGACATGGTGCCCCAGCTTATTTCCGCATTTGTCTTTGTCGGCTTGCTGGGTGAAGGATTTAAATTTCTCTTTCTGCGTGGGATTACATTTTATTACAAAAGTTTTAATCAGCCGTTTGACGGCATTGTGTATGCCATCATGATGGGCATGGGATATGCTGCAGCAGAAAATATCCTTTTTGTCATCAATGGGGATTTGGATTCTTCCATCCTCAGGATTGCAACGGTTGTTCCGGCTAATGCAGTATTTGCAGTGATCATGGGCTTCTTCCTGAGTGAGGCAAAGCTATTCAAATCAAAAACAATTCTGTATAGCCTCCTGGCACTATTATTTGCTGCGTTTGAACATAGGTATTACAATTACTTTATGCAACTACTTTTTATCAAAGGGCTTTGGATTCAGGCTGGCGTAGCAATTTTGATTGTGCTGGTGCTCACGCGATTGGCGTTGAAGTATAGAAAGAATAGTGTGATTAAAAGTTAGCCTTTTTCAGTTAGCAGTTAGTAATTTTTAGTTGGTAGTTTTTACTTGGTAATTGGTAATTTAAAGTGAGAAAAAGGTAACAAACTCACAAAAGAAAAAACCTTTACTTGCAATATCATGCGTTGTGTCGAAAGCCACCACTCCACCCTTTCGCTGAAAATGCCGGATCTATTGGCCATACTTCAACAAGAGAGGGGAAGGGGGTGAGTTATGCGCATAGCAGGGAGCAGTCAGCAGTCTTCAGTGGGCAGTTTGCAGTGAGTTATCTTCAGATGGCAGGCAACGGAAATTGGGTCTGTAAAGCTTGCTGTTTAGAGATCGCTGCCGAAATGGATCAAACTGTTGTTTTGAGCTTTGCATTGCGGAGCACCATATACACGACGATGCTGGAGGCTATACCGAAAAAGCACCAAAGAGAAATCAGGCTGGGCTGAAAAAATATCCTGGCTACGAGATAGCCTGCCAGGAGAATAATGCCTATCAACTTAATGAGTGAATTCTTTGACAAAAGTGGTGGTACTACTGTTGCGGCAAGATAGAAGCCGGCAGCATAGGGTATAAGTTTGCGAGGGAAATCAATATCATAGAACACATGATGATTGATGATCCGGGTGTCCAAATTAAAAAAGGCCAGAACATAAAGGAAATAGGCAGCAATGATGATTCCGGGGATCTGCAGGAGTTTTATGAATCTTTTCCTGCCCATATCTTTTTCCACAAGGCTAAACGCGATCGGAAACAATAATGGCCAGATGATTTGCGCAATGCCAATGAAACCATACGATGCAGGTGCCTGGAATCCTGCCCATGCGTCATGCGTTGCGGAAACCCATACGATACCTTCCATGAATTGCTGAACCCCAAATATCAACGGGATACTGGCAAAAGGGTATTGGGAGGGCTCTTTCACCTGTTTGTAAGAAGCAATACCTATCGCCGTAAGGGCAATACTTGCCCCAAAACTGGCGGTGGCGGAGAAACACATAGGTTTTGGTTTTTAGATAGGTGCAAATGTAATGCTTGCAGGATGCGATTTACCACTTTATCTCCATAAAAGAAGCTATTGAGATTAATAAAAACTATTTAACCAATAGAATTATACCGTCTGTAAAGGATGCTGACCTGTTTATATCCTGTAAGGTTGACAGAAGAGCAAGCATTGGATAGAAAGTCCTGCGGAAACACAAACAAATGTCAAATGATATCCTTTACAGGCAGTGGCACCATAAAATCTCCCATGCGCATGCCATGACCATACAACTTTCCAGCCTCAACATCGAGTAAAGCAAGCGCTGGCCATCTATACAATGGATCCCCTCCGGTTTCATTGAAGCTATCAAACGGAAGGATAAAGAGCTGTTCACCATGTAAGAGGACGATCACATATTGTTCATGAAAATCCTGATTACGGAGCAAATTCTCCTTGCGGATAAAGGTTACAAAATACTCATACGTCAATATAGTTGGACGGGTGTGTCTACCCACAGGAGGTTCAAGAGTATCCACAAACTCCATGAGCAAAGAGGCTTGCACGTCCTCCTGATCAAGAAGAAATTGCCTTATCTCCAGGCCGTCCGTATACTTTTGCCATGCGTAAAATCTATTGTCCCGAATCATCATGAATTCGCGAAAGCCAATTTCAATAAGTATTTCCGGTTTTACATCACCATGGACTTGATGCATTTTTCCAATGGCCATGGACTCTGACTGCTTCCTATTCTTTGCCGGAAGTGTCCAGGCAACCAAATCAAATGGTCTTAATGCAGTATTGAAAGCGTCGAGTTCAAGAAAGTACGGGAAAAGATATTGTAACGGCGTCATCTACACTCCGCTTCTGCATCTCATGGCCATGGTAATACGCAGGGTAGGCGGTCTTGCACGGCCATCGGGAGCTGTGGAAGGGTCCGCACAGGTTTCGTTTGGAAATAGCGAAGCATGGAATTCAAATACATTGTTGATACGAAGACCTTCAAAATTGGAAAACACATTTCGTCCCATGATAACAGGAACGCTCAAACGATCATAGGTCAGGGTTCCCGGACGGTCAGCAATAAATTCTAATGTAACGATTTCAGAGTTCGTCACCGCGGGATGAAGGATATCAGTAAAAGATACCCAACTGCCCGAACCACTCAGGCATGGTTCCATGGCCATCGCATAGGGAGGTAGTGGATTTATCAACGTAGATACCCCTGATGAAGAAATCTCACCATTTTCATTGAAGGCTGTAAGTGTGAAGTTGGTCGTTTCACAAATATGAAAAGTGGCCGTGGTCCTGTTGTCTAAAACCACAACCGAAAGATCAGAAACCGGAGGCACGGAGGTGATTTGTCCACTGGTGGCATTGGTAACCAAATACTCTATTCTTGCATCCGTGCAACCACAAAATTCGGCAGGCGAGACCAACATAAAATCAATTTTAGGTTTACAGCCAATAGAGAGGAGAATGGCTGTTGAAAAAAGTAAATAGTTTTTCATGTGCTTCGGCTTTTAATGTCATTGATACTCCAATATACTCATAAAGACTTGAGATGTAATAAGGATTCAGTGGAATACTAAATTTTAAAGGCAGTAGGTATTAGCTGAAACCACGGACTATTTAAAACCATTAACAAGAGGTGTCTTAGTTCTCACTTCTCCGCCGTTTATTCACTGCCCGTATGATGATCTGACTGGCCACCATCAGAGATCCAAAAAGGAGAACACGAGCGAGAAATTTCCACAAGTGAAACGGTGTGCCTTCGGGTACATCCAATAAAAGAAAAAGAAAGGCAAAAGTTAGACCTGAGAATTGGAAGAGAATGAAGAGAGTTTTAGGAGGATATTCCCCTACGGTTAGCTGTTATGTGTTATGAAAAACCTACCTTCCATCTTTCCCGGCATTTGGTGGCTCTTCTAAATAAGGACCCGGAGGGTCATTTGCTAAAAGCATACGCTCCTTACCGTAAAGCCTTGCGCCTGCCCTAACACTATGATCAAGAGGTCCGGACTGTGAATTTCACTATACAAAAACAGGTCAAAGCGATAGGGCATATCGGTTTCTTCATTCAACTGCTCCCTAAGCGCGGATAAAATCCCGGTGGTGAGCCTGCTTCCTTTCAAAGCTATGTCTACATCACTACCAGGTTTGTGGCGTCCTATGGCCCGGCTTCCAAAAATGATAGCTTCCTCAATTTCCGTACGTTTTTGGAAGATGTCATTCAATTGCTCGATATCCGTGTTTCTAAGTCCCCACATCTATTGTTGAGTTTTCAGTGCATGATACAATTCGAGTAACACCGGATAATATTTTTCTCTGATGTCCTTTACGGACATATCTGCCATAGCCTCATCATAAATGTGAGAGGTGACATTCCGGTTACTTAATGCTTCAAGCCAAATATGTCCTTCCTGAATCAAGCCCTTTTAAAATGCTTTCTTAATACTTTCTCTTGGATACTTCAGGTTCAACACACCCTGAGCCTCGAGATAATCCTTCAAGACATTCCATGACAACTCAAAGCAAATTTAAAAAAACTGTATCAATCCTGCTTTTTCTATGATCGTAGGTTGAGAAATGTCCAGCGGTACTTTAAGGTAATGTATTGCATTCTCAAAGTTCTGAAATCGTTGTATCCATCTGATATTCTCCTGCGTCATTTCTGATATCGCATCTTCATTCCTGCTCCTACCTTTTTTGTATAGCTGCAGATTTGCGATACCTAAAGATATGGCATTTGCATGCGACCCGCAAAACAGAGTTTTGCTGACGCTTAAGCTACCTCCTTGCCCAAAGGGCGATCCTCCATGAGGAGTATCTTCCCCTACGTTTAACTTCATATATTCAATGAAGGAAAGCTTTGCTTTCCTTCATTGAGAATGCTTGTTTGAATACAAGTCCTCTTACGTCCCTTCAGCCTTTTTTAGATCGTATAGTTCGACTTCGCTCACTACAAGGATGCCGCAGATGAATTTTGTAAATAATTACGCAAATTCGTATCGAACCTGATATTTCATTGGAATGTGATTTTACCTTTTCTGCCCTTCAGCCTCGGTTGCTGAGCTGCGCTGTACTGAGCGGGCGAACATGGATGGGTCACAGGTAGTCGAAGTATCGCACATGGATGAAGGCCATCAGGTCGAAGCATAAGCCTTTTCCGCCCTTAGTAGCCGAAGCCTTTTGCGAAGCAGCCCCCTACCCCTCTATCTTCTTCTTTATCTGCTTCAATCGCAACTCATCAATATCAGCTTCCATCTTGGTCTCCTTCATACCCACCCGGATAAAGCCAAACAAACTCATATACACATTAGCCATCCACACGAGTGCAAATCCACTGATGACGTATCCGCGCCAGTCATCGAGTAACAACTTATAGTCAGTCAGAAACAAAGCGCCGATGGTCACATAGTGGCTGAAACAATACTCACAAGTAAACAAGTAGAAGAATTTCCGTTTTAGAATGTGTGAACAAATTTTTGATTTCTGAATACAATACTCCCTGAGTTCCCTGAATATTTCTTCGTGGGTGACGGTCCAGGCGATGCTGGCGATGGGTACAGCAAGGATGAAGAGCCAGGCGACTTGTTCGGAGATGGGTGGCATAAAGCTGGTTTGTTTTTGATTATTCATCGAAAGTTAACACTTTCGTGATATGAATTGTGAATTGTGAATTGTGAGTTGTGAGTTGTGAGTCTGGAATCGTGAGGCGTGAGTGGTAAGTGGGAGATGTGTTGTGCGTCTGGCGTCTGGCGTCTGGAAGCGTGAGTGGTGAGTGGTGAGTGGTGAACGGGAGGTGTGTCGTGCGTCTGGCGTCTGAGATCTGGCATCTGACGTCTCAATTCTCAATTCTCAATTTTCATCGTACTTGCGACATACATTTCTCCGTCATTATACACTGATTTTCGCCGGCTGATTACTTCGGGCTCACGAAGTCCTGCTTGTGAGCACAATTCTTTAAAACGAGCAAGGGATAACGGATTGGGAACCCAGATGGGATTGGGTATCTCTGTATCATACTCGATCATTAGAAAAGTCCCTCCAGGCTTGAGTGAGGTCAGCACATTTTGCAGGACATTAAAATGATCATCGGCATAATGAAGCGAATTGGCCATCAGGATACCATCGACGGCGGGCAGGTCCATGATGTCATGAAAATCAGCTTCCAAAAACTCAAATGCCAGATGGGGCGGCGGATGAAGACTAAATAACAAGTGAGGATTGTTATCCAGCGCGATGACCTTCCCTTCTTCGAGTATTTCCATCATAGCCTTCGAAAACAATCCTGATCCTGCCCCAATGTCGGCCCAGATCCCACGTGCTGGAATAATACCGGGGCGGATAAGATCAACCGCTTCACTAAAGGTCATTTCAAATGCGTTTTCCCTTTCATAAACGTGATGTATCTATTTCTGTATCACCACCTGCTTCATACTTCTCTTTCCTTCCTTTTCAATCTGCAAAACGTAAACTCCACTAGGCCTTCCGGATAGATCGATGAGGGATGCGGATGAGGTGAGCTTGCTTTCATACAAAAGTTGCCCTGCTGTCGAGAAAACTTTGACCCGCATAGCTGATGTCACAGGCTCATCCATCTGTATGGTAAAAGCGCCTGATGAAGGATTGGGCAGTATATGTATGGACGGATCATCGAGAATATCTTTTACGCCTGTGAAGATCAATACATCAAAGTCAAAAGTATCAGCATCACATCCATTAGATGCAATAAGGTTGCCATCAAAAAAACCATCCTGATAATTATGCGCTGGATTCTCTTCGGTACTGAACTCACCGTCACCAAAGGTCCAGACATATGAAGTTGCGTTGAGAGACAGATTGGTGAATGCCACATCATCGCCGACTATATCCCAGGTAGCTTGTGCTGACACATCAGGTATGCCTGCATTGGTGATCGTATCACTAATCCCTTGGCTGAGATTATAGTAGGTGCCGCTAGGTGATTGCTGCAATACGACCGCTCTCACCATATAGGTGAGCAACCCGATATCAGCCACACAATCATGTGAAAAGGTAATATTCGGATGCGGTGTCTCATTCAATATGACATAATCAGCATCCCCTTCTCCTTTAACATAGACATGGTATCCGAGCACAGGATCCGCAGAAGGGGTCCAGGCCAATAGATTGTTTGTCACATCTTTAGTGACGGTGAAATCACTGGCAGGTGCTACCACATCATTTCGCAGGGTAGGATCCCCCATCAGCGCGATGTGCACAAAGCGCGCACCATAGCTGAAGAAATAGAGACTATTATTATTCTGTGTAAGGCGTGCACTGTAGCCGATATTCTCTCCAAGGCCCATGTGATGCAGAAGCCAATGTGGCCTGCCGCTCCAGGCATTGGTCAGGGTTCTCCCTTGCGCAAGCGGCGCACGAAGGAAATTATCCTGCGAATCCCAATCGCCAAAATAACTTCCAAACAACATCGAAAATACACTTTGCAGATTGGAGCTAGCGAAATCGCCGGTGCTGCCTATACCACCAGCGCCCTGATACCAGCCGCCACCGCACCCATAAGCCCATAGATAACTGCTGTCTGCTGTGGTAGCGAAATAATCATCCGATTTTACATTCTCCGGACCTACGAGTGGTCCGAAATTTTTATACCCACTTGCCGCAAAAGCTTCGGTTCCGAAGAAACCAAAATTATCATCCACTACCCCACGACGTGTGGCCGTAAATAATTTATGTCTGTACGCATGATCCTTATCAAGGTAATTCCTCAATAACTCCTGCTCAGAGAAAGCAAAAGAAGGCATCTTGGCAAAATCCACACGGCCAATCTGCAGCTCCACTTCTGTTGGCAAGATGCTTTGGTCAAAATTTCCATCACCAGGCGTATTGTGGTGACGTTCATCATTAGCTACCGTGACATTAACTGAATTATCTGTCCAGGTGCCATTCATATCCGCGTAGTAGACATCTGCGGGCCATGCGCCTTCATGATCAGGATGACCATCAGGATACAACTGGCCACTGTACGGAACAGGTATGCGGCCTAGCAGAAATACAGCTTTTGTATTTGGTTTGTCAAGGTTATATGTTCCCATAATCAAAGCCTTGACAGAGGTCACTGTGGCGGTTCTGGATACATTGTGCTGCACTACTTTCCATCCATCGCCGGCGAGGTCTGCTTTGAATCGTTCGATCTCATAGGCCAGCGAATCGACCATGGACTGATCCACCACCAGGATGAGAATACCTCTTGCATGAATTGCAGGCACTTCGATGCCTGAGTTGATATATCCAAAGCCGGTATAAGTGGCTGCCTGCCGTGTGATCCGATACTCATAGGATATCCCTGTATTGATCGTGCTGTCAATAAACTGTGTGGCTGTCCCGTCAAAAGAACCTATCACTGCACCCCAGGAGGTACCTGTTTTCAACTTACGATAGACAAAATACTGGGTGGCTCCCGCATTGGCTACCCAGTTGAGCGTGATACGGGGAGGATCCGCCTGGACTGAAGCACTGACTTCAACACTAGCGTCCTGGCAAGACTGTCCGTAGCTATTGGAAAAGCTGATGAGGCCTATGAAGCTTATAAAGCTTATGAGGCTTATAAGGTTTGGGCGGAACGGCGGAAGGGCAGAAAGGTGGTAGGGCAGAACGGCGGAAGGGCAGAAAGGTGAAAAGGATGCAAGGAAATGATTTCTCATAATTTCATTGATTGTATTTGGTCAGTGATTTTTTAGTATTCGTTTTATTCGACGCTGATGTTAGTCATAGCTATATTTAATTCTTTGGCGGTTGCGGTCACTTTGATAGTTCCCTTTTCGGGAGTTGATCGCAAAATTAACATTGCTTTTCCATAAAACAACCTTATCTGATCTTATTGGTATAGTTCCATGGATTGTGGATTTCCATTTCCGACGCCGGCGATGGTTCCATTTCCTTCCAAAGTGAACTCCACCAGGTCATCTGCGAGCGGACATACATTTCCATGTTGGTCAATAGCTTCAATCGTGACATAAGCAAGGTCCATGCCACCGCTGAGGCATCATTGAATTCTTTTGAAAAAGCATTTTCCTGAGGTCCTTTTGCAAATTTCCAGTCATCCTGAAGGATGTGCACCTCCCTGCACTGTCCAAACAGCGGGAAAATAAGGATTGAAAAGAAAAAAACAAATCCATGCTGGCTATATCTGGGAAGTGGATGAAAAGATCTTTTACGCATCGGAAAAATTTGAGTAGAACCAAGGGAATGAAAGTTGAGGATACTATTGATTTGATTCCTAATCCATACAAACAACTCAGATCCGGGGCCGATTCCTTTAGTAAAGACAGCACATACAATCTAATCTTCAAACCGGATTTGTAGGTTTTCTACTACATTATCGCATTTCAAGCAATTCAAACAGTATATTTCATTTTTCGAAAATGGAACACAATTCTTGGACTTAAAAATAATAGAAATGAAAAAAAATCTTGCAGAATTTATTGGAACATTTTGGCTTGTACTAGGCGGATGCGGTAGTGCACTTTTAGCGGCTACTTTTCCTGAAGTAGGCATTGGCTTACTTGGCGTTTCACTTGCCTTTGGACTTACGGTTATTACCATTGCCTATTCTTTTGGGCACATATCAGGAGCTCATCTAAATCCAGCCGTCACGGTCGGCTTATGGGTAGGTGGGCGGATTTCGGGAAAGGATATATTGCCTTACGTCATATCCCAGGTGTTTGGCGCCATCACTGCAGCCGGCGTCCTGTACATCATTGTCACTGGTAACGGATCTGAGATAGGAAACTTTGCTGCCAATGGGTATGCGGAACATTCAATTGGTAAATACAGCACGACAGCAGCCATTGTCACAGAGTTTGTTATGACTTTCATCTTTCTGCTGATCATCCTTGGCTCCACGGACTCTAAAGCTCCTGCTGGTTTTGCAGGACCAACCATTGGCCTTGCTTTGACACTCATTCTCCTGATCAGCATTCGGTCACACAAACTTCCGTGAATCCTGCCAGGAGCATAAGCCAAGCCCTATTTGTTGGCGATTGGGCGATCGCTCAGTTATGGCTATTTATTACGATCCCCATCCTCGGCGCAGTTGCTGCAGGCATCGTATACAAGTATTTTAAGTCCGAATAAGTAACCGTCTTTTCAAGGGTTCCTTTTTCTAACTGGAAGTAAATGGTGTCCATTCGAAGGATATGATATCCTGTGCCAAATTTGGAGATATACTAAAAAGTAGCAATACAAATACCTGGGCTAAAGATTTCAGTTGTATACATTGAGCGATTAATATTTACAATCTTATAGTACTATAATTTTACCTTTTCCCAGGAAACTATCTCCGGACAAAATCTTAAAAAAATAAACTCCGGCGGCTAGGTTATTCCTGTCAAACAGTATCTCCTGAAACAACTGCCCTTTCTCATCCCTTATTAACCTGCCCTGCGTATCAAATAGTAAGAAGGTGTAATCAACATAAAGAGGCTCCTTAAACTTAATATATGCTATCTCAAAAACGGGGTTTGGGCAGATGGTGATCGATACATTGTCAAATGGATCGATCACTCCACTTGAATTTCCGCTGGAGTCAATCCGATCGATCGACATCCGATATTTTTTCTTCCATAATGTATTGCCTGTTGAATTTGTCTTCATGAGCAATACGGAATCATTTTCAAGTCCGTTATCTCCACCGCACAAAATATATCCGCCATCGGTAGTCTGCTGTACCGAGTTTCCATATTGGAATGATTCATCTTCATATTTTTTCTCCCATTGCTTCTCTCCTTTGTAATCAGTTTTTACAAGATAAAGGTCATAATTAAAGGATGCGTCATCTGTGGATAATCCGAATAGAATATACCCTCCATCCGTAGTCTGCTGTACAGAATTATCAAAATCGTGGGGAATATCTCCAAAGGTTTTTCTGAACGTGACTGTTTCTTGAGCCAGTATCGTGATTGAAGTGTAAAAAAGAAAAAACAGGATTGTGGTGGTGGTATTGGGATTCATAATGCTAGATTACTTATTAAGACTGAATGCAGCACAACGGGCCGGCCTCCATTGGAAGCCATAGCACATTTTTACTTAATAAGTTCCAAACCAGTCTTTAGGGAAAACAAAAAATGGAATCCCCTGTTGAATAGTATATTTACCTGCTTTTAAAAGCTTTCGTATCATATGTGTTACACTTTAATGGTGTCTCCTCTGGAGTTTTAAAAGTATCTTACTCACCATGCAACAATACATTTTTACTCACGGCCTGACAGCGGTGTTGTTTATTTTAAATACTGGTTGAAAAGACTATTTTCCCTCAGGAGAAGGAATGCATAGATGCTAACCACTCAATTTAAAGATTAACCAATTATGAAAGGAATAACCCTACATCGCGGAGATGTTTTTGGAGGAGTCACAGCAGGAATTGTTGCGCTGCCGCTTGCGCTGGCTTTTGGTGTACAATCCGGACTCGGTGCTGCTGCAGGATTATACGGTGCTATAGCCGTTGGAATCCTTGCTGCTATTTTTGGTGGTACGCCGACTCAAATCAGCGGACCAACCGGTCCAACGACAGTTGTTTCCGCTGCGATCATTGCCTCCATGATTGCGGTCAAAGGTGATTTAGCATCAGCAATGCCTTCTATTCTTTTGTGTTTCATATTAGCTGGTTTATTTCAAGTGGTGATGGGGTTATTAGGTGCAGGAAAATATATTAAATACATACCTTATCCTGTCATCTCGGGATTCATGACAGGAATCGGTGTCATCATCATCACCCTGCAATTATTCCCTATGCTTGGACATATTTCACCCGGCAAGATCATTGACATCTTTAAAAATATCGGCACTCCATTGAGCGATATCAATATGTACGCCCTACTTCTCACCCTGCTATCTATTGCCATCATCTATTTATTTCCAAAAATAACCAAAGCGATCCCTGGCCCACTGGTCGCATTGATACTCGTGTCGCTCATCCCCTTATTTATTCCCATGGATGTGCGTGTCATTGGTGATATTCCTTCAGGTTTGCCTGCTCTTCATATAGAACTTTTTTCAGCTTTTGGAGACATGCAGTTGATCCTCCTTTCCGCACTTACTTTGTCAGCCCTCGGGGCTATCGATTCTTTGCTGACGTCTGTGGTGGCTGACAACATAACGAAAACAACGCACAATTCAAAAAAAGAACTTGTTGGACAAGGTATAGGAAATATGGGTGGTGCTTTGATTGGCGGTATTCCAGGTGCCGGAGCTACGATGCGAACAATAGTGAATATTCGCGCGGGCGGCAAATCTAAAATATCCGGAGTCATTCATGGGTTAGTTCTCCTGCTCATTCTGCTTGGCTTAGGGAAATTAGCATCTCAGATTCCTCTTGCTGTGTTAGCAGGAATATTGATCACTGTAGGTATCGCCATTATTGACACTCGGGGTATTAAACATATCCGGAAAGTGACACCCGCAGATGCAGTGGTCATGATCATCGTACTCATACTAACTGTTTTTGTAGATCTTTTACAGGCAGTTGCTGCAGGTATGATTATTTCTTCGGTTCTGTTTATGAAACGAATGGGAGATGTCACTCAGGAACTATCCAAGTCAACGATCGATGGAGATGACGACGAATCCGACGCTTTGCAGGATGCTTATGGCATACCCGCAGAGATGCGAAAATATGTGAGCATCAAAAAAATAAACGGCCCTCTTTTTTTCGGTAATAAGGATTATTTCCACGTCCTCAGCCAGCAAATATCTTCAAAACGAAAAGTATTGTTGATCGACATGAGGTTAGTTCCTTTCATTGATCAATCAGGCCTGTACACGCTTGAAAATATCATCCTTCATCTGGAACAAAAGAATATTCAGGTGTACTTCCTCGGACTGCAGACCCAGCCAAAGGATATGATGCTAAACATCCGTTTGATTCCGGACCTGGTGGATCATGATTCAATTCATTCGGATCCTGATGCAAGCGTTGCGGCCATTGCAGCATACATCAATCAACCGCCAAAAGCCTGACAACGGTCAACCATTTCGTTGGCTAAGTCAATTGAAAAATTTATCCGTATCGTATGTGGTCAGGCTGTCTGTGCAGGCCTCACTTCAATTTTACTTGGCAAGACACGTGGGTTCATTTTGAGCAGATCAATGACCATCTCACCGATGTCTTCCGGCTGAATCTTCCACCCATCTTTATCATCCGGGACATGTCCGTTGAAATGTGTGGCTACTGAACCTGGCATGATGGTAGTCACCTTGATACCATATGGCCTTAAATCCAGCATAGCAGCCTGGGAGAAACCTACCAGACCAAACTTGCTTGCATTGTAGGCTGCACCGTTTGCAAAAAAGTTAGTACCTGCCAGGCTCGCTACCGTGATTAAATACCCCTTGCTTGCTTTCAGCGCTTCCACGGATGCTTGTAATGTATAAAAAACACCTGTAAGGTTGATATCCATAATCTCATGCCAATGGCTGTGAGACATTGTATCTATAGGGGCAAAATAGCCGACACCTGCATTGGCTATGACTACATCTAGTTGACCCCAATCTGTCAATACCTCCTTGACTGCATTCTGCTGGGCCTCCCAGTCCCTGACATCGCATTCAACGGCGAGTGCAGCTTCAGCTCCCAGGCTGATGAGATGTTTGGCAGCAGCTTGCGCCTCTTCAAAGTGACGGCTGGTGATGGCAACTTTCATGTGCTGCCTGGCCATCGCTTCTGCGATACCGAGGCCAATGCCCTTGGATCCGCCGGTGATGAGGGCAGTTTTGGATTGGAGGTTAGTGGATGTATTCATCTTGTTTTAGATTGAAGAGTAGACGTGAACAAACAAGAGGAGATGGTGGAAAGTTGTGAATTGTGAGATGTGAGTTGTGAGCTGTGAGATGTGAGTTGTGAATTGTGAGATGTGAGTTGTGAATTGTGAGTTGTGAGTGTCTGGCGTCTTGTGTCTTGTGTCTTGTGTCTTACGTGTGGCATCTGGCATCTGGCATATTGTGTCTTAATTTTGGCGTCTTTAACTTATTGGAGCAGCAAAACAAGCCCCTGGGCACTACCTAATTTCGGGGAGCCGGGTTTTAACCACGTGATTTTACATAAAAAAGCCTAATTTACATCGTCCTTGTTTACCCCGGACAGCTCCTTATTCCTGCATGCACACCCCTAAATAAAGCTGGATTTCGGTTTAAGTGGATCAGATTTTAATCTGTATTGTATGTCCACTAGCAATTCTGGACATATTCTTCATGACACCCTCCTACTCCATCGACTGCGATTTAGAACATTCTGTCAATTACAGAAGTGCAGTTGAAGGAAAGTTGATTTTGTGGCAAACCGGAAATGTTGATTCCTTTAAGAAGCTACAACAAAGGCATACTATTTTAATCCAGAATTATAACATATGAACACCATCAAACTCACCCTAGGGATTTTCTCGATTTGCCTCGCAGGATCCTCATATGCGCAGCGCATAGGGATTGGGACAAATGAGCCACATTTGTCATCGGCACTAGACATCACATCCAGCGACAAGGGTATCCTTATTCCACGTATGAGTTCAGCTCAACGTAATGCTATCGGCAGTCCCACATCCGGGCTTATGGTCTATGTGACAGACCCGGTAGGCTTCTGGTACTTTAATGGCAGCATCTGGACAACTTTAGGAACCGGTGGAGGCGGTGGTTCTTCTTCTGCGATCGAAGATACAGATGGGGATACCAAGGTAGATGCTGAATCTGCGCCCAATGAAGATCTGATCCGCTTTAAGACTGCAGGTATAGAAGTGATGTGCATAACCAATGAAGGAAAAGTTGGCATTGGAACAGATATGCCCGGGGGTACGCTCGATGTTGCTGGCGATATCCAGGCCGGTTTGTTTATTGATCGTGCAACACCCCAATATTATCTTGATCCCGGAAGTAACGCTACTTCCATGAGCGTCGCTGGAAGTGTGAAGGCTTCATTATTCTCTGATGCCAGCAGTTCGGCATATTTTCTCGATCCCGGTTCGGCAGGTATTTCACTCAAGACAGCCGGATATATTCAGTCCACCATTTATTATGATGATGCCAATCTTACGTACTGGCTTGATCCGGGAAATGTTGGAACCTCTCTAAAAGTAGCTGGCAAGCTTGATGGTTCGCTGTTCCAGGATAAGGACAACATCTCCTTTCTGGTTGATCCTGCTTCCACCTCCATCCTGAACAACCTAACCTTAAATACATTAGCCACAGGCCCAAATGCAGGATTAAAAATTCGTACGCAAAGCCAGGAATATTGGTCTATCAATGGTGTGGAGACTGGCGATCAGGATCTGGGATTTTGGTTTAATGGAATACCAAGGGCGACGATGCAATGGGATTTCAATGTGGGTGATCTCGATTTTACTGCCCAACACAGATCCCTTCCGGCAGAAGGTATTGCCAGCGATTACAAAGACATGGTGGGCTATATCGTGGTCTCGGATGGCACCATCAATAATCTTGATGGATCGACCACGCCCTGTATCAATGAGTCCCTCCCGCGCGTAAAACTCGCTGACACCGAAAATGATAAACGCATCTATGGCGTGATTGCCCGCGTAGAAGAAAAAGATGCAGGCAAAGACAATGACTATCGAGAATATGCGCAGGGTGCATTTGTCACCATGATTGAAAGAGCTGACACTACAGACTATCGCCTCGTGATCAATTCCGCCGGCGAGGGAGGCATATGGGTCAGCAACTGGAATGGTGCTATGGAAAACGGAGATCTGGTGACCACTTCTCCAATCCCGGGGATAGGTATGAAACAAGAAGATGATCTCATCCACAATTATACTGTGGCCAAAATTGTCATGGATTGTGATTTTAGGCTTGACGATGAAGACTATGTTTGTAAGGAAGTTGAACATAATGGAAAGACTTATCGGATGGCTTTTCTGGCTTGTGTTTACAAACTCTGAAGAAGGTAGCTTAGCTAGCCATCCAGTGAAATACACTGGATAAAAACCCATAGTTTGTTTATTTCTTTGAGCTTGTTACAGCTACACGGTTCATACTTAGGGCTCCTTGATGTCATATCCCTCTAAGGGCGACAATAATGGTGAATGGGTGGGCAATTGGGCTGAATTGACCATTGGGTATCAGGATGGGGGATCCGTGACGATCTGGGCCAACACTGATTACCTGATTGAAAATGGAAAAATAATCAGAAGTCTTACCTTCTATAATGAAGCGGATGCCTTGCGGCAACTCGGGTATACGATCATCGCACCATCCTCTACGGAATGATCCCAACTATTTAAACATATCATCAGATAAAAGGCTTCCCAATCGGAAGGCCTTTCCTTTTTTAACGCCAAATCCCCTATCTTGTAGTATCCATACTACAACCCAAAAACCACATGAAGAAAAAGAGATACCTACATTTGTCTGAGCTTTTCAATCATACAATTAACAACCAAATGTCTTCTCCTCATATCCTTATAGCCGACGATCACGCCGTGATTCGGACCGGTATGAAATACCTGCTGGCCAGGCATTTCAAGGATGTGGTAACAGCAGAAGCAGATGCATGTTCGACCCTGATGTCCTGCCTTGAAAAGGAAAGCTTTACACACCTGATTCTGGATATGCAGCTTGGAGATTGCAATAGCCTTGAGCGGATACCTGAAATTCTTTCCAGCTATCCCAACATGCTGGTGATGGTATATACGATGAGTCCTGAAGCCATCTATGGTAAAAGACTCCTGCAGATGGGGGTTTTAAGTTTCCTGAGCAAAGAAGAAGAGGAAGAAACACTCATCACTGCCTTAACCCTCTTTCTGGAAGGCCGGCCGTATATCAGCGAGACACTCAGATCTGTCATGGAGCAGGAACAGGGTCGCTCCCGACACTCTGCCAACCCCTTTGATGATCTTTCAGAACGGGAAATGGCAGTCCTCCGTTTCATGCTACAGGGATTACGTGTAAAAGAAATCGTCAACCGGCTTGACCTCAAAATGAGCACCGTAGCTACCTATAAGGTGCGTATTTTCGAAAAATTAAATGTAAATAATGTCGCGGATATGCATCGTCTAGCAGATGTTTATCATCTTGGCTAATGATGTGTCTCTCTGCTAACCATTGGATACGACGATTAATAGCACTTTTGGCCTTCGCCATTAGTATTTCTACGTTGTTGCCAGGTCAGACTGACTATCATGTCTCCCATTATACTTCTAAAGAAGGTCTTCCACAAAATTAGGTCAGAGGGCTTGCTTTTGACCAGCATGGCTTTCTGTGGCTGGCCACAGAAGGTGGTATTGCGCGCTTTGATGGACAGCATTTTACAACGATCAATGAGGAAGAGCACACCGGCATCCGGAACCAACGCTTTACACACCTACTCCCCTATTGTGACACGAGTATGCTGTTTATTGATCTGTTCAATGGCATGTATATTCTATCTAATGACAGGTTTACTACGTTAAGGAAGCCTGATGTAAACCTTCCCTTGCTTGTGCGGCTGCTTGGCAGCCCACCTTACCCTGCGTTTATCACTAGTGATACTTTCTTTCTGGAAGAATCGGATCGCGCCAAATGGACAGGACAACCAAGCATAATCATCCTGCCGATAGAAACCAACAAAGTTCTCCTGGTGAGTGACAGAATAGTCTTATTAGACCTTGAGAAGGGGACAAGAAAAGTGCTGAATAACAGGCGTGAAAAGACTGATCAGTTTGCGCGTCTTGACAAAACATTGCTTAAACTTGATTCCAGCGGCGAGTTAGTGCGCCTCAGAACAGATGGAAAACCATTCGAAACTTGTATACTTCATAATGAAAACGGCACTGAATGGAAAGGCACTTTAACCGAAGCTACGCTGTATAGTCAATACCCTTTTGAAGATGTATTTGTCAGTGACGGACAAAAATTATACATACTGCACCAGGCCGAACGTCCGCTGCACTTCATCCTTCGACCTGTGTCCATTCCATTACCAGAAAATTGTAATATCCTTGCGATTGCATACAGAAAGTCAGAGGATATATTAGTCCTTGGCACGGATTCAAGGGGTGTATTCATCTATCAACGCAAAAATATCAAAACGTATATCCCTAAAGGAGGCAAGACGGACCGGAACGAATACTTTTAAGCCCAGTGCCTTTTTGATTCCTCTACGCTTCTCACGGGAAATGAAATTCTCCTGGATGTGAATACCCTTCAGCTGAAGGGTATTTTTCCAAAAAAATCAATCCCTTCCTTCTGGCCAAAGATGATCGTGGCAGAATATATTATGCAAAAGGAGAAAATATTTTTCGGTATCACCCAAACTCTGGTAAAGAAGAATTGATTTCACCACCTGATCAATATGAAATACATTGCATCACCTGGATAGACAGTGTTATCTGGATTGGAACAACCTTAGGGGTCGGAACAATCATTGATGATTCCATCCAATGGGTTTATAAAACTGCATCCAAGCGTGAACCCTATGGCATCCAAGCCATTTGCAAGGACCATGAAGGTAATCTGTGGTTTGGATCCTACTTCCGTTTGTATCGATTAAACATGCAGTCTATGCAGCTTGATTCGTTCCCGGAACTAGTCAATTCACATTTGCGTGAGCTCACCATGGTCAGAAATAAATAATTTGTTGGCACCTACGGGAACGGATACTATGTGTTTCATAACGGCAGTTTTGAACGAATGCCACAAGGTCGCTTTACTGAACTCTCCTATGCTCATACGTTTATTGAAGATGATGAAGGCTACCTGTGGATATCTACCAATCGGGGATTATACAAGACCCATCTTGACGCAGTTGAAGCTTACCTAAAGGATACGACACTGCTACTGGATTATTATGGTTATCTGGAAGAAGATGGCATCCATAACGCTGAATTTAACGGGAGCTGCTCGCCCTCTCACCTCCTTCTGCCTGATGGCCGATATTCGTTGCCGTCCATTGTAGGTCTGGTCTTGTTTACGCCCTCCCATACGCCACATTACTTCCCGATGGACACAGTGGTCATCGAATACATTGAAGTAGATGGGCATCGGTACAGACCTGAACATCTGCCAACGATTGCTGCAAATCATTCCAATATAAGGATGCATTTCTCCAGTGCCTGGTGGAACAGGTCTATAAATCAATATGTCTACCTGGGGATGGAAGAGACAGCAACTACCTATCAATTGTGCAATGTGAATCAAACATCCCATTCATTAGGTCATTTATCTCCTGGCAAGCCTACATTTATTGTTCGTCGACGTTGTGGTTTTGGAGCAACTGATTTTGTGTATTCAAGAGTGCACTTTACAATAGCAAAACCGTGGTATACGAAGGGATGGGCTATTGCTTGTTCTGTAGCTTTATTACTTTTCGTGACTTGGGGAATATCCGCATTCAATTCAAGATCGATACGTAAACGAAATATAATATTGCGTCGACGAGTGGACGACCAAACGAAAGAGCTCCTAGCTTCAAACGCCCAACTGGAAGAAAACGTAGACAAGCTCGGCAAAACGGAAGTTAATCTTCGGAAGAACATCCGCGTCAGGGACAGATTGATTTCTATCATCACGCATGACATCCTCACCCCATTGAGATTTATCGGTCAGATTGCAAGACTAGGTAATGAAGAAAAATCAAAGGATGAAGGACTGACCAAGCGTGCGCTTAAAGATGTGCAGAATGCAGTGCACAAGCTATTTCACAGCACCCAAAATCTGTCACGCTGGGTCACCTATCACCAGGAGCAATTTAAAACAACCAGCATCAATTGCTCTCCCTTCGCCCTCGTCGAACAACTCATGGAGGATTTCAGTGAAATGAGCCCGTTTTCAGGGAAATTCATTGAATAATGAAGTGCCTGAAGATGATGTGATCCTCACTGACCCACGCATTCTTACCATCATCCTGCACAACCTCATATCCAACGCCATCAAATACACACAGAAAGGGTCGATCACCGTACGCTCAAGGGTAGAACACAAATGGTATATCCTGGAGGTAATCGATAATGGCCGTGGAATGACGCCTATTCAACTCGAAGCAGTACATCAGGGTAACACCAAGCATGGTGAAATTTCAGTGGAAGATCTTACCGCCGGAAATGGCATTGGCCTCTCTCTTGTAGCAGATTTGGTCCAGGCACTAGACGGACGATGGGAGATTGATAGCCACGAAGGAAGTGGCGTTCGTGTGCGGATCTTCATTTCCCTTGATACTCCATCTGAAGTGTAGCCTCAATTCTAAACTTTCGAATTAATCCTTCTGCTAAACTTTGTGCTCTTGCAGAAACCCAACCCCTATACCCCACCGTCTATGGTATACGTGCTGCAGTCGTTTTGGTTTTCCAAAATTATAATAGCGGTAACCGCTGTGGCAAAAGCTTCTGTGAAAACATGGGCTTTTCTATTTATATGAAGATTTGAGACAAATTCCGCAGTTTTGTGCCGATAAACCATTTACCGGAAGGCTCCGGGAGGTGAAAAACTACAGAGTGGCATTCTCCAACACAACTAATTACTATAATGAATCTAACAAACATGAATTTTAAAAATACCTTTCTGATCCTGGTGCTCTTAAGTAGTGCCGTGATGTTAACAAATTGCGGACCAAAGGCAAGCGACCAGGAAACCACTGAAGAATCCACTACCGCAGCTACGCCAGTCATAGATACGGTCGTTACGACCGCCATGGTCGATATCGGTGAAGCAAACATGGAGTATATCACTGAAGGCAAAGGCAGCACTATCTTACTGCTTCCCGATGCCGGTCTGAATACTGAATATCTCAAAGACCTGTCCAGAGCCCTTGCTAAATCCGGTTATCTGGTCGTCAGAATCAATCCGCGAGGAACAGGAAAGAGCAAAGGCAAAGCTGGTGAAATAACCATGCATACCCTAGCTGATGATGTGGCTGGTGTCATTCGTACCCTTCAACTTGGTATTGTAGATATCGCCGGTCATGGTTTCGGCAATCAGGTAGCCAGGATGTTTACAAACGACAATCCTGCTTTGGTCAGGAGCATCATCCTGATTTCTGTCAGTGGTCCGGTAGCTCCTACTCCGGAAGCTCAGGCAGCGCTCAGGGCCGCTCTCAATCCGAAAACCAATGATCAAGATGGGTTGAATGCAATGGCCTCTTTTGTTGGCCACCTTGGAGACGGTCCTGCTACATGGGAAGCCATCAAAGCATCACGGGCACCGGAGGCTGGAAAGATCCAAAGTGAAGCCCTCAAAGCCACCCCGGCCGTCAAATGGGAAACACCAATTGGTGTTGCACCTTTACTGGTGATACAGGGTTCAGTAGATAGGATCACCCCCCCTGCAAATGGTAAAAGCCTGCAAAAGACCATGGGCGATAACCGTGTATCAGTTGTTACCCTACCAGGTGCAGGACACATGCTGGTCATGAACAGAGCACAGGAAACTGCGGATGCGATGGTTACTTTTTTAAAGAAGGTAGAATCGCGCCAGTAAGCATTTAAACTTATACCGAAAGGGAGTGCAGATCATGTTTGCATTCCCTTTTCTTTTTTTAACGCATGCCAGTGCCATGTGTTGACCTCCAAGGGTCCAACTCAGGCTGCCCATCACTCCAATTTCTGGATTACCTTTGCTCCCCGATGATCCTTGACTCCATTGAACTCTTCGTCAGCGTATTGGCCATCAGCATCCTGCATGCCATCCTGCCGAATCACTGGCTACCGGTGGTCGCCATTTCCCGGCAACTTGGCTGGGATGGGCGTAAAACAGCAGGAGTCACGATGCTGGCTGCCCTGGCGCATTCTCTGAGTACGGTCATCATCGGTATACTGGTTGCCATGGGAGGTATGTCGCTGAACGGGATACTACCCTATTTTAAGTATATCGCTGCCGGCATCCTGATCAGTCTGGGCATCCTCTTCGTCTGGAGACATCAGCATCACATGCATTTTCACCTTCGCGAACTCAAGCTGACTCCCCAGACCAATATGGGGGTGATCATTGGTTCGTTATTACTCGCCATGTTTCTGTCTCCTTGCCTGGAAGTTGGAGCGCTCTTTCTGGTAGCAGGTACAAAAGGCATTGTGCTTACACTCATCATAGCCGCCATCTATACGGTCACCTCGGCACTGGGCATGACTTTCTTTGCCTGGATGGCCCTGCATGGACTAAAGAAAATGGACTGGCATAAACTGGAACATAACTCCGGATTGGTCTCCGGTATCATCCTGATCATCACCGGACTCGTGTTTATATTTTCACATTGAGCGTACGGTATACAACCGATCAAACGTTTACAAATAGAAATTCGCCTTCACGCAATATGAATCCACGCTCTTTATTATTATTGCTACTGCTCATCTTCGGTTCATCAGCTTTCCAATGCCCGAGGAAAATGGACAAAATCAATCAGGCCAAAATTAAATTTGACTATTCCGCCATCGATGACAGCGGTCTGCGCAACGGTGAGGTGGCCGTCGATTATGAATTCTGCGTCCCCGCCAATGAAGCAATACTCGATCAGGTCATCAAAATAGATCCCGGAGTCCGCGTCTTGAAGTCTTCCAAAGGTAGAATCGGCTGCTCGGAACAGCAATGGCTTTGCATCAACAGTACTCATAGTCCGGGCTGGAAGAAAAAATTGGATGCCATCGCCTCTCTCTATTTTGTTGAAAGAATCTTAGAGACCTTTTATGAGTGATGGGGTGATTTTGTGATGGGGTGCTTGGTTGATGGGATGATGTGATGATGGGTTGATAGAGTGATAGAGTGAGTGATTGATTGATTGAATATTTGCCAGGCACAAGGTTTAGAAAGTTTAACTTGATCAACTTGGGCAATGCAATGTAAACAGAGATCACTCCATCCCAATTTTGTATTTTGTCACCATGAAATCGATATTCACTATTTCCTTTTTCTTAAAAGTAATTGTCGTGGCTATACTTTTACAGACCCTGTATTTCAAATTTACCGGTGCCCCGGAGAGCATCTATATCTTCGAGACCGTAGGCATGGAGCCTTGGGGACGCATAGGTTCAGGTATCGTGGAGTTGATAGCCTCGATCCTCTTGCTGATACGTCGAACCGCATGGCTGGGAGCTTTGCTGGCCCTGGGAGCGATTTGCGGAGCCCTCTTTTTTCATCTGACTACCCTGGGTATAGAAGTACAGGGTGATGGCGGGTTTTTATTCATCCTGGCCTCTATCGTTTTCTTAGCCAGCTCGATTATACTTATCAAGGAAAGAAAGAATATTCCGTTCATCGGTAAAAACTTATAGCCATCTGTACGATTATAGAATCCAATTTAAATATCATCGCGCAGAGACGCAGTTTAAATGATTCAATTAAGAACACTAAAAATAAATTCGACTCTTCCCACACCACCTTCGAAGAATAAGGTAGTAACGAAGAGGAACAATAACCTAAAAAACACCTACTCCTCACTGTCTTCCCGACGCATCATTTCATAATGGCGGGATTTCCGCTATGCTGCGAAACGCCTCTCAACTCTCAACTCTCAACTCTCAACTCACTATAAATGATTTCTTACGAACAAATATTTGAAAACAATGCTGACTGGATTGCGAAGAAGCAAGCGACGGATGCCCATTTTTTTGAGAAGCTTGCGCAGGACCAGAACCCGGATTACCTGTATATCGGATGTAGCGACAGTCGTGTCACTGCAGAAGAAATGATGGGTGCATCTCCCGGTGAGGTATTTGTGCATCGTAATATCGGCAATCTGGTGGTCAGCATTGATCTCAACGTCATGAGTGTCATCAATTACGCAGTCAAGATTTTAAAAGTTAAACACATCATTGTTTGTGGTCACTATAACTGTGGGGGTGTCAAGGCCGCGATGACCCAGCAAGATATGGGGATCCTCAACCCCTGGCTCCGGAATATACGTGATGTCTTCAGGCTCCATAAAGAAGAACTTCATGCCATCCACGATCCAAAAAAACAATTTGATCGCCTTGTTGAGTTAAACGTTCGTGAACAATGTATCAATGTCATTAAGACTGCAGCTGTTCAACAACACTATATTCATTCAGGCTATCCGGTCGTACACGGCTGGGTGATGGATATCAAATCCGGCAGACTGGTTGACCTCCACATTGATTTTGAAAAGGAACTGAAAGGGATACAAGAGATTTACAAGTTAATTTAGCGAGCAGTATCCAGGGCGTGAGCTGTGAGTGTTGCTTGTACTGAGCGCTGTGGGTGTTGCTTGTACTGAGCGGAGTCGAAGTATGAGTCTGAGTTGTGAGTTATGAGGAGGGAGGACAGTGAGGCAGGAATTAACCTTTTGAATGCTCTTCTGCATCCAATTGAATGCTGCATTGGAGTTCTCAAATAGATATTTTCTTGATTGTTTGAGCAAGCCGTTCGACTCCTACCGAGGCGATCCAACCATGGTCGAGCCACCTATAAAAATCTATTGAATAATCGATATATGCAGCACCATCGTCATGGGCTCCTCCATATCCGAACTCATATTCATAAACTTCACTTCAACATTTCCTGGAGTGCAGACTCGCGCATAACCTATCATCAGACCGGACATAGCAGATCCAGGCGAGACATAAACCGTGGCCTGCTCGAGTGCATCCGCCACAGGAATGGTGACCATGCCTTCACCCATAGAAATGATTGCCGGAATTTCAATCTCAACGGTGCTTTTAATGATACCATTGAGCATCGTTCCGGAAGATCCAAGACGAACTGTCCCATTAACATCAAGTTTTGCTACGGGTTTATAGATGCCAATACCCACATTGCCTGCAGAATCAATACGCATTCGCTCAACAGCATTGGTGCCAAACCAGAGTGGTTTGTTTTCATTCTGGATTAAATGGGCTTGACTGTTGGCCAGTGTAACACCGAGCATTAACCCATCTGAGTTAGATGCTCCTGTACCTGAATTTGTAATCTGAAGCCTTGTTGTCGGAATGGAAAGGCTATGAATCTGAAGTTGGGTATTCGGATTTTGTGTACCAATTCCTATAGAGGTTCCCTGGTTAAACAGATTATTGGTGCTGGCCCATTTTAAGCCATCCCACCGTAATGTCTGGCCATTGGTTGTTCCGTTCAGGAGAGGTACAACCCAATTAGTGCCATCAAAATAATAAAGGCCTTTGGGCGTGAAAGGCAAAGGGGGTTGTGCATTGTCAGTCTGAAAGATCAGCATACCCGCATCTTCGGTGGTGAGTCCCATTTCAGATTTCTGAAGACCTGTCAGTCGGGGTGGAAGTAATCCTTTTGTTGCGGAAGTAAGGTCCAGAATGGAATTGATTCGTGGGGTTGCTGTTCCAATACCCACTTGAGAGGTGCCGACGAGGGGTGGCAATAGCAGCCACAGCAGCACAAAATGCTTTTTCATTAGTTCTTCGTTTTAAAATTCCACCTCTTTTCCTTTGTTCCCGGATCCCGACGGGGCTAAAGCAAGTAAATGGAAAATGGGGGTAAAAAAATCCTTATCAGGTCCTCATATAGAATGTACTTATCAGAATGATTGAACTTAAAACATCAAAGGCAGGGCAAGTAGACTTTACTTGCACCCAACTCACAATCTAAACTTGGTGTCCTTTGAAAATAGAGTGGAACATCAAAGATAACAAAAAGGGTTTATCATGTATAAGCCCTTGATAATTAAATATATATATATATATTTACATGTGTTGACGCCAATTCATTTCGTTCCACCCCCTATAAAGCAAACAATAGTCAACACAGCAAAAACCTAAAAAGGTATCCGTATCCTCAACATTTGACTAAGGGATAACCATGATGTCTTACGATTGCATAAAGAGGGCCTTCAGAATAGCCAGGATTCCAAAAATCTATTTGACCGTCTTGCAAAACTGAATGTCTGCTAGCCATGAGTAAACAGGATCCAAACCGCAGCTGTTCAGCATCCATTTATCCATTCAGTTTTCACTGCCAGCATTACCGGGTCATGGATATCATCACTAGAAAGCTGAACCAACTTTGATTTGGCTCAACATACACCTGAAGATTTGTTAAAACACTTCAGGTGTATGGAGCTGAAATGCTACTCTGCCTTTTTGGTAATGATATTCTTACCGGTCTGAAAATTACTTGTAAAATCGCCTCGCATCATTCGATTGTTTCCAATGTAATTGACGTCTGATTCAAAAATAAATTCGCCGGACTGTGTATCAAGGATCAGAAATCCAATTTCGCTACTTGTGGCCTGAAACCTTCCGACAGGCGATTCGGTTTGTGGATATTGAGAACTGATCAACAGGCCCATACCCAGCATCATCAGGCAACCCATGCTAAATGATTTGTAATCAATTTTGAAGTTCATGATATTGAATTTAGAAGGTTAAAAAATCAAGGAAGTTTTGTAGTAATCTTTTTTAATAAATATAGGAAGTGCATCCCTAATAATTTGTTACCGGACTATTAATGTCAGGTTAATACACCTGAACATATAGCAAATCGATTTGAAACACGTTGTTCTCAACAATGACAAGCTTCAACCTGCCCTCCATTCCATGTCATTAAAAAACAAAAGGGGCACGTTACTTCAATGCCCCTTTTCTAATATAAATTACTTTTCAATGATCCACTTACCCTAAAAATTAGCCTGAAGGGAAAGAATAAAATTTCTCCCCGGGGCTGTTATCCCTGAACTATAGGGGCGGTAGCGTACATCAGTTATATTTTCAAGGCCAGCGCCGATAGTGAAACTTTCATTTAGCTGATAATTAGCCTTGAAATTGAGTGTTGCCCATGAAGGTGAATACGGATTGCCATCGTCATCAATTGCATAGATCTCCGTTTTCGCTTGTTCTTCATCAGGAAGCTCATCAAAATCCTTGCCGTCACTAAACGCTGCATATAGCATCAGGCTGAGCGCTTCATGCCTGTAGGTGATTCTAGCCATACCAAACAGCGGGGCTGCGTGACGAGATGGACTCACGCTATTATCATCGAGTTCTTCTTCTCCCTTTTGATAATTGACATCAGCTGAAAATCCAAATCCGGAAGGCAACTCAATATCAACTCCGGCCTGTACGCCATAGACTGTAGCCACGGCTGCATTCTGAATGGCCTGAATCTGGCTCAGTTCACCATCGTAGATGATACTATCCATACCATTGAGCGTATAATCTCTGCGGACCATAGCATCATTGAGTTTGGTATAATATCCGGTCAGATCGAATTTAATGTAATCCGTCAGCATACCAGCAACCCCAGCTTCAACATTGAAAGCATACTCCGCATCGAGATCAGGATTAGGTACAATGACTGAACCTGGCTCCGAATCAAACATCTTTCCTGAGTCATCCACATTAGGTGATCTGAATCCTGTCGACGTATTGAGCCTGAAGGCCCATCGCTCAGAAGGCGAGAACGTAAGACCAATGCTTCCCGTCAGCGCCCCGTTATGAAGAGATGTGGTTGTATACGGGAAGGGATAAAACGTCGTATCAAACTCTGCTTCCTGACCGAATGTACTATAACGTACTCCTGTCTGGAGCACCAGGCGCTTTGAGAATCTCTTCTGAAAGTTTGCATAGACGCCAAGTGAATTCCAGGTGGCCTGTGGATAACGAGCAGGTCCATCGACAATGATACCAGTTGATATATCTTCATCTTTGCCGATAGAGGTGACATCGTCCCAGATACCTTCAACTCCATAGAATAGAAGGCCACTCTTACCAAATGACTTGCTAAAATCAAGATTGAGGGAAAGAGCATCTACTTCTTCAATACGTATATGTCTATCATCATTATTGATATTCCGGTCTATCCTGCTTTCTTTAAAGTGCTGATTAGCTGCCCTGAATACCATTTCATCATACAATTTGTTGTATCCATGATGCTGGACAGTGATTTGATTCATCATCCACGCCTGGGGTCCATAATTCCATTCACCATAGCGCGGCAAACCATTCCTGTAAAGGATGTGACGATCATACCTCGAATAGGTGGAGGTGGTGGAATAATGCAACGCATACTGAAAGTCCCATGACTCCGAAGGGCTGAATCGCACCTTTTGCATAAAATTGATCTGACTATACCCTGAAGGTCGTTGGACCAGCGGATCATCATTTGTTACAACCACATCTATACTATCGATGCGTTCCACATAGAAAAGTTTGAGATATTCATCGGGCCCATTGCTTCCCATGCGCAGATCATCATAATCAAAGGAGGATATACTGCTGACCAGTGCCCATTTTTTCCAACCGGCATTGATATCAAAATGGCCGGTGGCTTCGTGGTTGACAGAGGAGGTACGCATGATAGCCTTACCTGAGATCAAAGGTTCATCGGTCAGAGATAATTGCGGTGTAAGCGTTTGAAAACTCATGACACCACCAATAGCATCACTGCCATAGATGACTGAGCCCGGACCAAAGAGTACTTCAACGCGCTCAGTTGCAAAAGGATCGAGGTTGATCACGTTCTGGATATTACCAGATCGGAAGATGGCGGTATTCATCCTGACACCATCGATAGCATACAATAATCTGTTGGTTGCAAATCCTCTGATCATAGGACTTCCACCACCCTGCTGGCTTTTCTGAATAAATACTTCGCCGGAAGAGCCGAGGAGGTCGGCAGACGTCTGTGGGTTTTGTAATTCGATATCACGGGTAGAAATCATCGTGACTTTAGAAGGAATGTCAGAAGAAGATTGATTCCATCTTGAAGCAGATACGACGATCTGATCGAGTGAAATTTCATCCCTTGTAAGGCGGACGAAGTAATCAGAATTGACCAGGTCGGCATAACTCAATTGAAGGTTTTGATACCCGAGGCTTTTGACTAAAATCCACTCAGCATCAACAAAAAGTGAACTATTGAACTGCCCTTGATGGTTTGTCATCTCCCCTGTTTTGTGTTTATCACTTATAACGATAGCCAGTTCAACAGGCTGGCCCGTTACATCATCGAGTACAGTGACGGCTTGTGCAGACGCATAGGCGCTCATGCAGGCTATCACACACATCATGAAAAAATTTTTCATTGTGGGTAATTTAAATTGAAATAAATGCACAGAACCCTTCCCTGGAAGGAGAACAGGAAATTAAAAAGTAAGCGATCAGCTTACGTCGGGAGGGGGAACAGGAGGTGTGCGATCAAAGGCATGCAACGAAAAAGTATAGGGCATCATGTATTGATTATGATCCTTTCCAGATGCCGGTATTTGTATGTCGATGGTCACAGGAACAAATAGTGATTTAAAAAAATCATTCAGCTGTCTGCCCTCATTTCTGCTTTGCTGACCGGGGCCCATCAGGTTGACCAGGAGTACATTTAATTCTTTGCGGAGTTTCGTTTCCTTCTTGTCCCAATAACACCAATACCAGATCGAGTCACCTTTCATTTCTGAGCGGATGACGTCGTACATTTCTCCTTTGTATTCAAACTCGCGGGAATGCTCCCATTGCAGGATCGTATGAGCATCTGCAATTGAAAACGTCCAAAGAAACTGTTCCTCCACAGGTACGACCCTTTTGATCTTGAAGCTCGCCATATCCTTCGCCATACTTATTCGCCCTTTTAGCCAGGCATAGTTACCCAGGAAGGGCAATACCAAGCATGAGAAGAGGAATATGGCGATAATGGGTTTCAACTTTTACTGCTTTAGAAGGCATGAAATTAGGAAAAATACATTAGCAAGGAGGCAAATGCACCGGCCACGATCATTGGAAATTTCAATCCTGAGAATAATCAGACTCTAATATGAATAAAGCGCAAATTCACAAAACAAGTGTTTCGTCTACAAGCGACGCCTTGCTCGCTCATGATACTCGATCAGTGGAAAAAGATCAATATCCGCCGCCCTCACTTTGCCATCTACAGGGTATTCAAATGGATGATCGATATCCTTGATCAGCCGGACCATATAGATAAAGATCTGTGTAAAGAAGGCGACCAGAATGATCCCGGTGATAAAGTTTTCGAATCGGGTGATCAGTAATAAACCGATAATGACAATCGTCAATACCTCGAGAAAGGCATAGCCGGTGGCAATAAAACTTGTACGCTTGATCACTGTGGTTCTCGAAAACAATCTGCGCAGGTTCGTTTGCTCTCTTTTGACCCAGGAAGAGGTCGAACCTATTTTTGTTTGCTCGACATGCAGCGCTATGGACGTAAGCCCTTCAATCTTTTTATAAACAATTTCTTCCGTTTCGCGGTGGGCATAATAAGCGATAATAGCA
>JAWXAW010000089.1:0-11312 GCA_034439675.1 Saprospiraceae bacterium
GTCAATTCGTATATCTACGAACTATATTTCGCCGAAATACTGTCTGAGTCAATTCGTATATCTACGAACTATATTTCGCCGAAATACTGTTCCTTATGACTCCACCATTCCGGCCGTTTCAACGCTCAACACCCAAGGGTATTCTTTCTTTGGTCAAGGGCGTATTGCATCCGCCCCTGACCAAAGAAATCCTGTCATTAGGTTAGCGGATGCAATACGCCCCTTACAATCTATCTTTGGCCCCTGACGAAAGGGAGTCGAAACGACTGCCCCCCCATGTAACTCAACCCCACCATACTCATCAATAGAAAAAGCGAGGTCCCCACGGTCGTATCGAGTGGATGTTCCACCATCATCGAGAGCAATTGCATAATAAATAAAACAGGCACCAGAGGCTCCTTCCAGAACAAACAAAAGGTCATCGGATAGATAAGCATAAAAAGAAAGACGGTCAGCCCGAACAATCCAAAGCAAGTAAAAACATTGATGTATTGATTGTGCGGCCTCTCATAGGTTTCTTTTTTGTATTCGGTTTTATAATACGTCTCCAACTCGCTTCTGAAATGACCGGTACCTGTCCCAAAAAATGGATGTTGATTGCCTATCACAATTCCGGCACGCCATGATTGCCAGCGCTCAGCATCTGAATATTGCTCTCCTTCTCCCTGGTTAAATTTTCCCAGATCGTAGAGCGTGTAATTGATTTTCTGTTCAAATCCCGGCATGATTTTATAAGCCATGACTGGCGCCAAAACCATGATACCCAGGATGGCAAATTGTTTCCACCTGTGCAGATGACGCATGTAGGATATCAACAGCAACAGGATACCCGCATACCCCAGGGCCAGTCCTGATCTGACCGATAGTAGATGCAGGAAATAAAAAAGATAAAGAGCAAGGATACCATACACCCAGCGTTCCCATCCATATTTATACCGTTTGTCTTCGATCGCATAGGAAAGGCAGATGACCATACTCACCGCGATAATGATACTGTAGCGGATATGATTGGTAGGCGTCGGAAGGGAGCCTCCGAAACCCAGGCTTTTGTTGAACAAGTAGAAATTTTCATAATAGCTAACTTGCACCCATATCGAACTCCAGACGGCCATGATGACCATGGACAGGAGGACCACCATGTAATCCTTTTTGGAAAAGGGATCCAGCATGGCAAAAGCTAATGGGATGATCAGGAAAGGTATTTTAGGATGGGTAAGTGACCACCATTCAGAAAGGTTTCCTGCATAGGCTGCGCTGACCAGGTATAAGAAGAAAAATAGCGTAAAGACCCAGATATAAGGTCTGGCCCTGATACTGTCCGAAACAGCCTTTGGAGTCAATAACCACCTGATCCTCAGTGGGTGTATCTGAATATCTATGACCGAAAAGACCACCAAGGCGACTGCGGACATGCCTAACAGAGCCTTTGACCAAAGCAAGGCCATGGCCATAGCCATACAAAGGAAAACGGCGATAGGATGGCGCAATGACATGGCCGGAAAGTTAGCCATTAAGTTTGGGTAAGCGTAGTTCCTTACTTTTGCAGGCTATGGCTTCTTTATGTCCCTATTGACAGGGTTAAGATTTCACTCAGATATAGGATTGCAGGGGATTCACTTTAGACGATAGACGCATGACACTTATGTAAAATATAGCTCACAACTGACAACTCACAATTCACAACTGACAACCCACAATCCACAACTGACCACTCACCACTCACAATTGACAACTCACAATATGAATCCTTTAGAAGAATTAAAAAACCTGATCAACGAGATAGAAACCATTACGATTACGGATGAAGCTTCGCTTGAGACGTTTCGTATCCGGTTTTTAGGGAGTAAGAATATATTGAAGCCGCTGTCTGCTTCAATCCGGGATGTGCCCAATGAGCAGAAAAAGGAATTCGGTCAGCTGATCAACGAAGCAAAGCAAAAGGCAGAAGATTTATTCCAGCAAGTTCAAAGCGGACTGAAGGGTGGCAGTACAGGTGATGTGAAAATTCCCGATATGAGTTTGCCGGAGACGCCGTTTCCTGTGGGAAGCCGACACCCGGTGAGTATGGTGATGGAAGAAATTATTGATGTTTTTTCAAAGATGGGGTTTGAAGTAGCCGAAGACAGGGAAATCGAAGATGACTGGCACAATTTCACCGCCATGAACACGCCAGAAGATCATCCGGCCAGGGATATGCAGGATACCTATTATGTGGCATCTCCTCCGGGATGGTTGTTGCGTACGCATACTTCATCTGTCCAGGCACGTGTGATGACGACGCGTCAACCACCGATCAGAATAATAGCTCCGGGACGTGTCTACAGGAATGAAACAGTATCTGCAAGATCTCATTGCCAGTTTCACCAGGTCGAGGTGTTGTATATAGATGAAGCTGTTTCTTTCGCTGATATGAAACAAACCTTGCACCAGTTTGCACAAGCGATGTATGGTAAGGATGTAGTCACGAGGCTAAGGCCATCTTATTTTCCATTTACGGAGCCGAGTGCTGAGATGGATGTCTACTATGGATTGGCAGATGAACATGCCTATCGCATCACCAAAGGAACTGGATGGCTCGAGATTATGGGTTGCGGTATGGTTGATCCTGCAGTATTAGAAACATGTGGTATTGATTCTACTAAGTATTCAGGTTTTGCCTGCGGGATGGGTATCGAAAGACAAGCGATGATTAAGTACAGGATCAATGATATCAGGCTCCTGTTTGAGAATGATGTAAGGTTTCTAAAACAATTTGCGTCTGTGGTGTAAAAGGCGGAAAGGCTCAAGGGGCTTAAGGGGCACAAGAGGCTCAAGGGGCGGAAGGGTAGAAAGGAAATATGCTCAACCTTAAACCAACCACTTCTTACGCTCTCACCCCTCTTCGGATGCCTAAGCACTTTTCGCGAAGGCATCTCACGCTCTCACAACACAACAACATAAAAATTAATGGAAGTAGGCATACCAAAAGGTACAAGAGATTTTCTCCCGATCGAAGTCGCGCGGAGGAAATGGATGTTTGGCATCATTGAAGAAGTCTTCAAAGTCTACGGGTACGTGCCTATCGAAACCCCCGTGCTGGAAAACTTAAGTACACTCACGGGGAAGTATGGCGAAGAAGGGGATAGACTGTTGTTTAAAGTGTTAAACAACGGCGATTACCTCAACAAGGCGGATGACCAGGCGTATCAGAACAAAGACAGTAATAAATTCACGACCTCCATTGCAAAGCGGGGTATGCGCTATGATCTGACTGTTCCTTTTGCGAGGTATGTCGTCATGCACCGTAATGACATAGCTCTTCCATTTAAGAGATACCAGATACAGCCGGTTTGGCGCGCTGATCGTCCGCAGAAAGGGCGTTACCAGGAGTTTTATCAATGTGATGTTGACGTAGTAGGAAGTAAGTCGCTCTCTTATGAAGCAGAACTCATCCAGATCTATGATGATGTATTTTCAGCCCTGAATATCCCCGTCATGATACGAATCAATCACCGTCAGTTGTTATCTGGCATCGCTGGGTTTGCCGGCATCGGTGCGCAATGGATCGACATGACTATGGCGATTGACAAGCTTGACAAAATAGGGGAGGATGGTGTGCGAAAGGAAATGAGTGAACGAAATATTCCTGCTACAGCACAGGATATCATTTTCAATTTGTTGAAACATAAGGATATTGCTTCTCTGCGCACTGCAGTTGCAGACGATCCATCAGTTGCAGGAAGTCTTGAGGAAATGGAACGTGTATTTGCTTTTCTGGAAGGATTAACCTTGAAGAATAAAGTGCAGTTTGATATCAACCTCGCCCGGGGTCTTGGTTATTACACTGGTTGTATTTTCGAAGTGACAGCCGTAGATGCGGAGATGGGTAGTCTCGGCGGTGGTGGTCGGTATGATAACCTTACTGGTGTATTCGGATGGCCGGATGTCCCAGGTGTGGGAGTTTCTTTCGGCGCAGAAAGAATCTATGATGTACTGGAAGCGAAAGGTCTTTTTCCTGCACATGTTCAGGCTGGCCCTAAAGTGCTTATTGCGGCTTTTGATGAGGCTTCACATCAATATGCTTTTCGTTGTGTGAGTCAGATCAGGCAAGCCGGTATAGCCGCAGATCTCTATCCTGAGCCGGGAAAATTGAAAAAGCAATTTAAGTATGCTACGGATATTGGGAGCACCTATATTGCGATTGCAGGCGAAACCGAGGCATCGAAAGGAACATTGATGTTGAAGCATCTGCAATCCGGGGAACAAGAAGAACTCACGATAGATGCAATTATTTCCCGACTTACATAGTGCCTTGGAATCGTTAGTGTTTCCCTAAAAAGATAAAGCCCTTACTCCATTGCAATCCTCTTGGATTGTGAACTGTGGCGAGATATACACCTGGCACAAGATCATGGAGCAGGTATTCACCAGCATCACTGATATCCATACGGATGATTACTTTTCCTTCTACATTCAGGAGGGACAACGTCCCGGTCAAGCCACGAGCCCAGGAGATTGATTCATTATTGATGGTTATTCCGGGCTTGTAGACATCTGGTTTTTCCTCTTCCTCATCTATTGCAAGAGATCCTTCTGCTTCGTATGCACCTATGTCATGTTGAACGCCCTGTGGACGATTGATGCCTTCGATGTCTTCATTGACACCAAATGCAAAGGCTGCACTGCCTTCATTTACCGCCTGTGCATCATTGAGCAAATGGTAGTCTGATCCGGGAATAATAAATATTTCATTGAGCGGATCAGCAATTATACTGTTAGCATCATATCCGAGTGCCTGCCATTCAGTCAGTGTCATGGCTTGACCATCGCCCTCATTGCTCAGACTGTTGACTACGATATTATAATCAGAATCAAAACCTGGAACCGCATCAGGGTCAAGGGCAATACTTCCTCTCCAGGCATGCTGGTTGATCAGAATATTGTTGTAAACCTGCGCTCCTGATGAACCATTGACCGCAAGGATGCACCATCTGGCATTGCTCGCATTGATGATGGTATTGTGTACGATGACTGCATTGATGGAGGGTTCTGCTCCGTCTTGTTGGAATAAAGCGATTCCAGTTGCATGATTTTCATAGAGCAAATTGTTGTAGATAAATGCACTCTGCACGCCATCAAGATTGATAGCTCCTCCACCAGCGACACCATTTTCATAGAGGATGTTACCATATATTTCCGGATCGGTACTGATACCATCACCACCCTGACTTACATCCGCATTGATCTGAATGCCTCCACGATTGTTGTCATGACAGATGTTATAGCGGATGATGGATCTGTCACTGCTGTTGGATACATAGATGCCATGTTCGTCAATGGAGTTGAGGCATTCATTATACTCAAGTAAAATATCATCCGTAAATCCGGTAAAAATGCCCCGCTCAAAATTATTGTCACAAAAGGTATTGCGCACGATACAGTTATCTGCAAATACCAGTCTGATCCCATTCCTGGGTTGGTTGATCACCCGGATACCATTGATCTCGATGTAGTTAGCATCTTCTACGTTGATGCCATCTGTGGTGACCGGATTTGGTGCATTGATTACGGCATTATTACCAAAAGCGATGAACACAATCGGGTTGATAGCAGTGCCGGTCGTACGGAGATCAAATCCTGCATAATCACCATCAGCTATCCAGACTGAATCACCTGCATTGACCTGATCGGCTGCATGTTGCAAGGTGCGCCAGGCCTGGGCCCAGGAGTTGCCTGAATTAGCGTTGTTGCCGGATGTGGATACATACCTGGTTGCCCCATACGATGGAATGGTAAAGACAATGATGCATAGCAGGGTAAGGAAAGGGTACGTTGAATTAAAAGTGGTTTTCATAGGCTTCCGAATTTAAAAGTCTTAAAATCGGGTGTGAGCATGGTAAAGTTAAAAAAGAAAAATGAAAAATGAAGTGTTAGCACTTTCCGGTCCATGATCGGAGTTGAAACGAACAGTGCATTACTTGTCGCTAGTCTAGTTTAACTGGTCAGTTTTTCCTGTATCAATAAAGGATGATTCGTTGAAATTCATACCCGGCACCGTGTGAAATACGGAGCAGGTACATCCCGCGGGGAAATTCGACAACCCCAAGATTATAGTTGATGGAGAGGGGTGTGTGCATCAATATGCGGCCTTGCAGATCCATTAAATCAAGAGATACAGGGCCGTCACTTTCAATATGGAGATGGGTTGAAGCCGGATTAGGATAGATATTTAGATTGGGTTTGAGCTCATATATGGCGGTACTATTTTCAATCAAGAAGGTATCCGTTTATAAGATGCATCCATTTCCGTCCCGGATAGTCATAGCATATGGCCCCGGTGGAAGATTTGTAAAAACGGGTGACTGGTAATAAATAATCTCATCCAGTGAATATACATATGGAGGGGCACCTCCTTCCACAAAAACTTCGACCAGTCCGTCAGCCTGACCATGCGTAGCATTTGTAATCTCAATATCCAGGATGGTAGGGTCCGTACCTGAATCAACAAATATTTCAGTCGAATCTACACAACCTATGTCATCGGTGACGAAAATGGTCATGAATCCTATGCATGAATCACCCTGGATTAAATATGAATAAGACGCTACACCTCCGGAAACAATCTATTGGGGTTTGAAGGAAACAATCACCTAAGCTATAAAATTCAGTTGTGGCCTCCAAATTGGATGAATTTGATTTTTATTCCATCAAAGAATTTACTCGGGTTTTCTATTCGGTCTTTGAGCGCAACCTAATCGATCCATTCAAAATTCAAAGGATAATCCATTCCGATATATCGTGAAAAATTCCAGGTCGTTGAGCATCGTCGAAACGACGACAAAAAAAAATCAGCGCGGGTAGCGCTGATCTTCTTGATACGAATTTGGATGTTGATAGAAAGAGATATCAATTATTCCGATATCAAAGATAAACGACTGTTTGATAAATTGTACCCCCCGCAACATTTTTTTTTAGAGGACACGAAATTCATCTCCGACCCTGACATGACCTTCTTGGATCACTGCAGCACCCCATCCTGCTTTTTCAGCAAATGCTTCTATCGCACCATCACCAAAATTTTCATTCATTCGTTTGCATGGATGACAGTAACAAGTGATCTCCAGTACTACCTCTTCACCAAGTGAAATTCGTTTGCCGACAAGGTCTACTGCAGGCAATTCATCAACACAAATGTTTCTTCTGCAGGCGGAATGCGCATCGCCCTGAAAACCAACAATGGCGGTCACTGTAGCAAGATCTTGGGCGGCTACTAAAGTGACCTGTCGACCACTTTCGGGTTTGAAATAGTGGTCACCTTCGATACCGCCGATGAAAATATTTGCCGCTGTGATTCGTTTTGGTTCACCTCTTTTAATCGGACGAATAACGATCGATTGTACAGATCCCATAGTGCGTTTATTATTAAAATTCGAGGGAATAACTATTGCCGGCGATGAGATGATCCGCTATAATTCGTCTTGCCTGAACGGTGTTGACGGCCGGATAATTACTAAATCTTTTTACCCCTTTGAGCATGATGATGAGTTCATCCCCGGTCGCAAAAGCCATTAATGCATCGGTCGAATGCTTCTGAATCCTGGCCTGTGCCTCGCTCAGAAACAGTTGCGTGATCGCTTTTACAACCTCCGCAGGATAGGTGAAGCTGCTAGAGGCCAGTTTCTCCGCTCTCAGCACAAGTGATTCTGCGATAAAACAATCGATGCCGATATCGGCGATGTGCATGACGATTTCCTGCTCGTGATTGAGATCGTGTTTGCCATCCATCTGATATTTGACAGCGGCACCGGCAACCAACAGCATATTTTTTTTGAAGTGTTGTATCGCTTGATGCTCGGCAGCCCAGGGCCCCTCGTCTGTTGATTTGGATGGCATAGCCATGAGTTCTTTCTGCACAGCCCATGCAGGTCCGACCAGGTCGAGTTCGCCCTTTAGTGCTTTTTTGATGATCCTGTCGACCAGCAGTAACCTGTTGATTTCGTTCGTCCCTTCATAGATTCGGTTGATTCGTGCATCGCGATATGCCCTGGCAGCAGGATATTCCTCAGAGTAACCATTTCCACCATGGATTTGTAACATTTCATCAATCACAAAATCCAGGTATTCTGATCCTGCCACTTTCACTATCGCGCATTCGGCAGCAAATTCTTTGGCGGCATCAAGCATAGCCTGCTCAAAGGAACTCCCTGCGGCGGTAAGCTCATCTTTGAGTTTGCCCATCATATCAGACAGCCGGTATGTGGCTGATTCAAGTGCGAAAATAATCGCACCCATTTCCCCAAGCTTGTGTTTGATCGCACCGAAATTGGCGATGGGCTGATCAAACTGAATCCGCTCATTGGCATATTTGACAGCGATAGAAATACTTTTTTTCGACCCACCCATGGCCATGGTTCCGAGTTTGAAACGGCCGATATTCAAAGTATTGAAAGCGATCAGATGTCCATGTCCGATCTTACCCAGGACATTTTCAGTTGGTACTGCCGCATTTTCAAAAAACACCTGCCGTGTAGAAGAACCTTTGATCCCTAATTTATTTTCTTCCGCCCCTAGGATAACCCCGGGCGTTTTTGCTTCGACGATGAAGCCGGTAAATTGCTCCCCTCCGATTTTCGCAAAAACAGTAAACACGTCGGCAAATCCTGCATTCGTGATCCACATTTTCTGTCCATTGAGGATATAGTGCTTCCCATCCGGGGAAAGGTCAGCGCGTGTTTTGGCAGCCATAGCATCTGATCCTGATCCTGGCTCAGTAAGGCAATACGCAGCCTTCATTTCCCCTGAACAAAGTTTAGGCAGATATTTTTTCTTTTGCTCATCTGTGCCGAAATAAAGGATAGGCAGCATACCGATACCGATATGGGCAGCATACGTGGTATCAAAAGAACCACCGGCTTTTCCCAGTTCATCCGCAATCAGCGTGTTTGTATTTGCATCAAGGGTATTACCGCCATATGATTCAGGAATATGTGCTCCCAACAGGCCGAGCGCACCGGATTGTTCCATGAGTTCGACCTGGGCTTCCAACTCATGTGCCTTCTCACCTATTTCTGCCACAAAATCCTGGCACATCTGTTTGACCATGAGTTGGTCCTCATTGAATTCCTCAGGGATAAATACATCTGTGTATACTGAATCCCTGATGATAAATTCTCCGCCGCGTAGAGCTTTAGGTGTTGTCATCTATATTATTTATATGGTTTACGAGATTAACTAAAGTCTGAAAAGAAAGGAATCGGCCCTGGCCATTGTATGGAGTTTGCTCCGCCAACCATGGAATTACCAAAAGAGAATTCTTCAATGGACTACTTCACTTGTGGACAATACAGCTCGACTTTTCTCACTGTACCGATCCATCCTACGGCATATTCTCTCAATAGATATTCTAAACAAGATTAATCATTCTTTTATTTTGTCGCTGTTAGGAAGCTGGATGGTAAACTGATATGCTGATGATTTTGTAGCGGGCTGCTTTTTAGGGGCAACAGGACTTGTGGTGACCTGGTATTGGACCTGCAGGCTTTGAGGGGCAGGGCTTATTTTTTTAGTAGCAGGCAATACTGCTGGCGACCCCGGTAATCTGAAATGGATATTCACCTGGTGACTAAACTTTGATTTGATCTTACCAACATCCGGTACTTTAAAGGTCATGGTGCGGATAATGCGGAGGGCTTCTTCATCACAACCATGTCCGATACCTGATATTACAGTAGCTTCGATTACTTTCCCTTTAAAATCAACAGTGTACCGGATGGTGACCCTGCCTTCAATTTTGGCTGCCAGGGCTTCCTTCGGATACCGCAGTTCTTTTTTGACATAGGTATCCATCGCTGCTCTGCCACCTTCAAAATATGCGGCTTTGATAAAGTCCTTGTCTTTTCGTTCTTTTTTCATAGCGTGATAAACAAATCAGGCGCCAGACCAGTTGTCGGATCCACAGCATATCCAGTGAAATCGGTTATTCCACGCTCCCGCAGCACCGTCTCGTCAATAAAAAACTGCCCGGTAGTCTCTTTAGGATTTCCGGAGAGGATGATCGCTGCTGCATCAGCCACTATCGCCGGCCATCGCGATTGACGTATGAGGGCATCTCCGCCTAATAAGTTCTGAACGGCCGCAGTGGCAATGGTAGTTCGGGGCCACAAAGCATTCGCAGCTATACCATAGGGCTTCAATTCAGCTGAAAGACCTAAAGCAACCATGCTCATTCCGAATTTGCTCATGGTATATGCCGTATAGTTTTCAAACCATGCAGGGTTCATATCCAGCGGAGGGGAGAGATTTAGGATATGGGGGTGAGATGATTTTTTCAAAAAGGGAATGCATGCCTGCGACATCAGAAACGTGCCCCTGACATTGATTTGGTGCATGAGATCGTATCGCTTTGATGGGGTATGCTCTATACCTGCCAGATAGATCGCACTTGCATTGTTGACCAGGATGTCAATTCCTCCGAATTGGGCAACTGTATCCTGCACGACCTTTTCAATCATTGCTTCATCTCTGAGATCCAGAATCAGGGCAAGGGCATTTCCACCCATAGCCTTGATTTCTTCTGCAGCTTCATAGATCGTGCCGGGCAGTTTCGGATGTGGTTCGGTGGTCTTTGCAGCCACCACCACATTCACGCCTGCTGCTGCTAGTTTTTTGGCGATTGCCAGACCTATCCCCCGGCTGCCGCCGGTGATGATGGCGGTTTTGTTTTTCAATATATCAATCATGCAGGATCATTGATTCGCGTTAGTGTCGGTACTTTACAAATGTAGAGAATTTAAATAGTTTACTCGCCGTTGAAAACGGCTGCACAGAATATTACCTAATGCATGCTCTCTTTGATCTGCAATACGCGAGCGTAGGTACAACCTACGCTCAACGGTTTTTATAATTACCCGCCGTCGGATACGGCTGCACAGGGCATTATCTAATGTATGCTTTCTTTGATCTGCCGTACGCGAGCGTAGGTGCAACCTACGCTCAACGGTTTTTGTAATTACCTGCCGTTGAAAACGACTAAACAGGTTTTTACTTAATGCATGCTATCTTTGTTCTGCCGTACGCGAGCGCAAGTGCAACCAACGCTCAACTTTGTTTTTTGTTCTAAACCGTACCCAAAACCACAATCTGTCGACACCCATAAACTTATAAACTTATAAACCTATAAACTTATAAACCTATAAACCTATAAACTTATAAACCTATAAACCTATAAACTTATAAACTTATAAACCTATAAACTTATAAACTTATAAGCCCATAAGCCTATAAACCTATAAACTTATAAGCCCATAAGCCTATAAACCTATAAACTTATAAAC
>JAWXAW010000090.1:0-20997 GCA_034439675.1 Saprospiraceae bacterium
AGGTTTATAGGTTTATACGTTTATGGGCTTATGAGCTTATAGGTTGATATGTTATAGGTTGATATGTTTATAGGTTGATATGTTTATAGGTTGATATGTTTAAAGGTTGATATGTTTATACGTTGATATGGTTATACGTTGATATGTTTATAAGCTAATAAGCGTATAAGCGTTTATGTTTATAGGTTTATTGGTTGATATGTTTATAAGCCATTAAGCTAATAAGCTAATAAGCGTATAAGCGTTTATGTTTATAGGTTTATTGGTTGATATGTTTATAATCTAATAAGCACATAAACACATAAACAAATAAGCACATAAACACATATGCTTATGTTTTAGTATTAAAAGTGATATGCAACACGTGCTCTTAAATTGAAAGGTGTACCTGCTGTGAAATGTATCTCGGAGACAGGAAACGGTTCCTCTTTCAAGCGGCTCTCTGTGTCAAATTGAGCTTCTCGCCATCGGACATCAAATAGGTTATCGATGTTGATTCCAAATTCAAATTTGTTGATTCTGTAGCTCAGTAGTACATCCGCTACTGTATATCCAGTAGCAATCACTGAGTTGTCTTCATTAGCAGGTCGGTCACCTAAGTACCTGTATCGAATACTTCCACTCCAGCGATTCTTTGTTTGTACGGTTAATCCACCAATACTTGAAAACCTCGGTGCCAGAGGTATAAAATTCTCACCTTCTGCTTCATCGAGAGCGATTGCTTTGGTATAGTTAAAATCAGCATCAGCGTATAGCCATTCAAGGATCTGCCAGCGGCCTGAAAACTCAAGACCCATTCGACGTGTACGGCCACTTGGCTCTACTATGGCAGCATCCCCTACATAAACGAATTCCTGATCAAGATTAAGATGCCACAGTGTAGCATTCAGGATAAGACGAGGGGTCGGTTTCCAAAAGGTACCTATATCGATTCCCAACGCACGTGGCAAAGTCTCAGTAGCCTGTTGAGCGACCACCACACGGCTATCATTTGAATGAAAGCCATAGCCAATATTTCCAAAGACCTGAACAGCATCAGAAATCCTGACATAGGTATTGAGCTTAGGACTTATGATTTGATCATTGACCGATTTAAACGTATTAACAGTGAGTTTATCTTTGTACGAAAATTGGAAATGATCAAACCGGAGCCCTGCATTGATGCTGACACTTTCAGAAAATCTGAACGTTTCGTTGACATACAGCCCAGCATTGGCTTCTCTGATATCACCAAACGCCAGACGTTCGATGATGATGGTTTTATTCGCAGTATGAGATAGCTCATTGTCATTGGACATGTCATGTCTGTATTGCAGTCCGATTTCTGTCTGAAGCCCAATTCGGCCTACTACATCATGGCGTTGATAGGAACCGTTATAACCGAATAGATTCCGGCTTTCCTTTTGTTTGATCTGATCACCATTGATACTATCTTCGAGAAAAAAGGTAAAGTTAGAGTAGAGTTCAAAATCATATTTACTATAGAACACCTGATTTTTAAAGAAACTGTTTGTATTGATTGTTGAAAGCAGCTGTAGATTTGCATTTGATCTTGACGTCAGTCCACCTTCAGTGTCATCAATAGCCCCAAAAAACCCAATCTCACCGCTTTCAATAGCACGGAGAGGAATCTGACCTGAGGCATCCCAGCTGCTTGAGAAGGTTGAGAGCGATCCTGTAAGGAAATGGTTTTTGCCAAGCGAGCCATTGTATTTGCCAAACAGACTAATCCGCTCAAAATTTTGAGGGCTTTCAAAATACCCGTCGGTCGCTAAATATTCACCGGCTATGTATGCATTTTGTGTTTTATGTTCATCATTTCGGTTTAGGAGGTTGATCAAGCCTAAACCCCTGAACGAATTAAATTGACCCACTTCCAGGGCAACAGTACTCTCTTCAAGCCTATTCCGTGATTGAAAGCCAACGTAACCAGCTGTAGCCAGATTGCCATAATGGGTATGATACGGGCCTTTCCCAAAATGTACCCTATCGACAGTTTCTGGAATCAAGTAATGAAGATCGGCATATCCCTGGCCATGCGCGTGAGACACCATATTGACAGGCATACCGTCTGTCGTGATGGCTATATCCGTCCCATGATCAATATCAAATCCTCGCAAAAAGATCTGCTCTGCTTTGCCACCTCCTGCATGTTGTGCAATAAACAAACCTGGAACAAGCTGTAACACATCTTGCGAAGAGTGGATAGTTCTCAGTTTTATATCGACCGCTGAGATGATTTCAGAAGCCATTTCAGGCTCCGCTGTCACCTGAACGGCATCCAATTCAAAAACACCTGGTTTTAGTGAATGCAGAAAGGTTTGATTCTCGCCTTCTTTGATTTCGAAAGCAGAAGTGTATTTCTCAAAGCCGATATATTCTATTGTAATTGAATGTGAACCCGAAGGCACATTGTCAAAGGAGTATTGACCTGTTGCGTTGGTAGTCGTCTGCAGACTCCCGGCTTCTAGGATGACCGGTGCGCCAATGACAAACTCGTTTGTAGCAATATCTATAACTTTCCCTTTGATGCCTGCGGTCTGACTATTCAGATGTACGCATGCAAGGCAGGTGAAAAGGGCTATGATCAATTGGATTTTCATAAGTAGTGAATTGTGGTTTGAACTTATAAAATGATTGAGCGTGCCTCACCGCAATAGCTACAATCCAGATATGGAATTTCGACGAAGACAGCCTGAATCAGCTTTGTACCCTCATCTGTCTTGTCTGATTTAGCGAGAAGGATGCCTTCCAGACATTTTGTTTCCGGATCTTTAGTTCCTGTGATTAATGCTTTTTGAAGATGTTCATTGGATTTGTTGAGGTCGTGCTGAACGTAATAGATTTCTGCCAATAATTTATTGACATCGATGTTATCCGGTCTGACACTGTACTCTGCTATTGCATATTGCAGTGCCTTTTCTGGATTTTTAAGGAGGTTAAGCTGCACTCTTGATTGTTCAAGGTTCATCTGATGACCAGCTTCTTCATCATCCGCCAGCATTACCAGTATTTCTTTTGTCATTTCATCAGCTTTTACGGTATTTCCTCTTTCTAATTCGCGATTTGCTTTAGTGATGTAAAAGGAAACTTCAGGTATCAGCGCCATAGCGGCAATATTTAAGCTGTCCGCTTTTTCAGATTTGTTCATGGCCGCATAGCAATCAGACATGGCAGCAATGGCAAACGGATAGTTTGGCCTTGTTGCGAGAGCCATTTCATATTGCACCAGTGCACTGTCCAGCATACCATACCTTTCATAAAGATGCCCTAAAGTCAATCTCGCCCATTCAGTTTGTTCCATTCCAGGGTAGCCGGCTGCAACAGCCATTTTCATGGCAGTGATAGCTTCATCAACCATGCCGTGTATCTCTCTGAGGTATGAAACACGGCTGTAGGAACGAAGATCAGGACGTATTGAAACCATTTTATCAGCATAGGTAACAGCCTCCGCATACTGACCTAATTCAACATTAGCATCGACCAATACACCATAAATATCAGCAGAATGAGGATTGAGTTTAAGTGCTTTTTCACCAATGGATTTTGCCTCTGCAAATTGGTGTAATGATAATAGAACAGAGGCTTTGTCCAACATAGCCCTATATGCCAGAGGATCTTTAAGTTCCTGAGTCAACACTTCATTGATCAGCTTTAATGCAGCAGGGTAGTAGTGGCCATGTTCGCCAGAGATGCGGGCTTCCATCATAAATAATTCTGCTAAAGCTAGTTTTGATTCATGATCAGCAGGATTTGTCTGAAGTTTATTTGCCAGAGCATTGTACTGATCCAGCATGTATCCCATTTCGTTTACAGGGCCGATGATTTGTGGGCGCATTAATAGTTCAGGTAATTTAGTAGTATCTGCAGTTTTATTTTTTTCGGATTGACATCCGATGATGACCCAGACGAGAGAGAGCGTCGCGAGTATATAAATCGTTTTCATGTTATTGTGTTTGAGTAGTGGAAGAATATGTTTTAACCAGGCAGTGCAACTTGCCGGTTGTTTGAACCGACAAGTGCACGCCAGACGCATTAAGGGTTTTGTGTTTTAATCAATTTTGTTCATCCGAATAGTGTGTATACCCGCTGATTCGAGAGATAGTACGGCAGTGTAGATGCCTGCAGGATAAGCAGCAGCATCCCATGTGGTTTCAAAGTCTCCTTCCGTTCTGTTTTCATTCAGTAATGTATTCACTAACCTACCTTGACTATCATAAATATTGATAGCTACTTTTCCGGGAGATCTCAAGTGGTACTTGATCACTGTTGTTGATGTAAACGGATTTGGTTGGTTGAAAGCATAGATTTCTGTTGAACCTAAACCTGTTACACCAGTGGTTGTCGGAGGCAAGATTTCAGGTTGCGTATAATTGCCCTTTTCGCCTGAACACTTGCTTGTTCCTGACCATGGCATAGCTACGAAAGGAAACGCTAATCCAAAAGCTGCATCATTTTCGCTGACCTTGGTGTCATAGGATAGCACATTGAGCAGTTGTGGTGTCACTGGAGATGGACTTGACAATGGATCATAATCATCGTACCATAAACCAATTGCGGCCAATACGATACCGGAAACAGCCTGTAATTCGATTCTTGTCACGTCATCTTCCAGTCTGCGTCCATTTGGAAATCCATCCATATTTGGAATGAATTGCAGATCAGTTGTGGTATTGAACCGCCCATCTGTCAAGCCAAGCACAGCAGCCCAGACTAGTCCTAAAGAGTTAAAGTCAGGATCATTTCGCGGTGTTGCCGGAACGGCCATATTCAATCTCAACATGTCTCCACCATTTGGTAGAAAATTATGAATGAATGGTTTTCCGGCAGCAAGCGGATTTCCGCCTTTACCTGTAGCTAATTGATAGGGTATGAGATTTGGTGCACCTGTGTGAAAGATAGGCCATAAGTCAACAGAGCGTGGTGAGCCTGGTGCAGGTAGCAATAATGTGCCGAAGATGGCATCATCCAATGCAGTGCCTGCTAATGCAGGATTGCCTTTCAAACCATATAAACCATCCTTCCCATTTCTGAAATCAAATGCGCCCAGTGAAGCACTCTGGATACGCAGCGGACTGAAAGCAGGTACTGCTCCGCCAAACTGGCTGTCATCCATGTATAACCCGAGTTCAGGATTGTAAAAATAGTTACCAAAGGTGCTGAGGTTTGCGAGGTCTTCATATGGTGTCAGCGAATTCCAGAGGTCTTTGCTTCCGATAGGAATAACTGCTTCATTGGTGAGCGGCATACCCAATCTGGAGACCTGAATCCAATCACCACCGTAAGATTCACTTCCTGCTGCATTGAGTGTGCGGATGGTTTGTCTGCTGGCAGAGGCCCAGATACCGATCACAAAATCAGGATCAAGTATACTGGAGGCTTCCAGTTCAGTCTTTCCATCTTTCTGCAACCATTCGATTGGGATTTTTAATGCGATCGTTGAAACATTGAGACAGGCTACTCCATCACGTGCTTCATTGCCTTGTCTTGGCATATCACCAAGATCAAATACACCACCGAGGTCGACAAAAAACGGATCATCAGTCGGACCACAGAACACGCGTTCGCCATCTGACGTCGTCGTCAGTGCATTCTGCATGAGTTGTGCGTAAGTAGTGTTCAGACCAGCAGGACCATTAATTGATCTTGGACCAATATTATTTGGTGGTACCATTCCATCTTCGATAACCGTAGTGAAGCTCACTCCGCCATCTCTGCTGCGCTCAAGGGTATACGTTGTTTTGTGATTTTGAGCGCCCAGGCGGATGTAGAAAAAGGTTGAAGGGTCTTCATGCACTTTCTTAAAGGTGAACCTGTAGATGATATCATCTCCGGGAGTCGCGATATTATTGTCGATATGGATTTCATACCGGATGTTTTCACCAAATCCAAAGTAGTTGGGTCCGCCATGAGGTAACTGCATGGGTACATACGCAGCTATAATGGTCACCGTGCCTGGTTCATCAGGACTGACAAACGCGTAGAGATCGGTATTGTCTGCCAATGGGTCATTGGCGATCAGAGGTGCCTCCCGGTGGCTCGAAGCCATAAGTTGTTGTACCAGGGCGGTACTTATCAGACAAATGAAGAAAAATATTTTTTTCATGATTTTAGTTTCTATTGATGTGAATATTGATTGGATGATTATTCAATCGGAGCGCCTGTTTCGGTACCTCTCCATGGCTCTGCCAGGTAAGGAAATGATGGCTCAAAGGACGCATCATTGGCCTCCACGCCTGTAGAGTATTGTAGGACATTGACAAGTAGATTGGTTACCGGAGAAGGTGAACTGCCAGGAAAATAGTCATCATACCAAAGGCCAATGGCTGCAAGAGCAACACCACCTACTGCCTGCAATTCAATACGGGTCACATCGTCTTCGAGTCTTCGGCCATTTGGAAATCCATCCATGTTTGGTATGAACTGAAGATCAGCTGATGCAGCGAAAGTAGGATCTGTTAATCCCAGTAGAGCTGCGGAAACAATTCCAAGGCTGCTAAATTGTGGATCATTACGTGGAGTTGGTGGTACCGCCATGTTAAGTCGAAGCATGTCACCACCATTTGGAAGGAAATTATTGATAAACGGTTTGCCATTTGCCAAAGGGTTTCCATTTTTTCCGGTGGCCAGATGATAAGGAGCTAGATTGGGTACGCCGGTATGGAAGATTGGCCATAGGTCGACAGATCTCGGAGATCCTGGAGCTGGCAACAATAACGTTCCGAAAATAGCGTCATCAAGTGCTGTACCCGCAAGTGCTGCATTTCCCTTTAGTCCGTAGAGACCATCCTTTCCGTTTCTGAAATCGAATGAACCAAGTGAAGCAGATTGAATTCTGAGACCTCTGAAAGCGGGCACTGCGCCACCAAACTGACTGTCATCCATGTAGAGCGCCAGTTCAGGATTATAAAAGAAATTGCCAAAGGTGCTGATATTGGCCAGGTCCTGATATGGAGTTAGAAAATTCCATTGGTCTTTGTAACCAATAGGAATCACAGCCTCATTAGTTAAAGGCATACCTAGTCTTGACACCTGTATCCAATCACCGCTATCATCTGGGTGTGCGCCATTTGGTTGTAAAGTGCGAATTGATTGCCTGCTTGCTGAAGCCCAAATACCAATAACAAAATCGCTATCGAGGATATTTGCAGCCTGACTTACATTCTTTCCATCCTTCTGCAGCATACTGATCGGAATCTGAATGGCAATAGTATGTACATTGTATTTTGAAACACCATCTCGTACATTTCCTTCCTGTCGAGGAGCATCCCCTAAGTCGAAAATACCGCCAAGATCTACGAAGAAGGGATCATCCACAGGTCCGCAGAAAACAGATTCGCCCGTTCCGGTGGTCATAATCGCACTGGTCATCAGCGAATGATAATTCGATACGTTTAACCCTGCACCACCTTCAATGGAACGCGGGCCAATGTTTGCAGGCGGAACCATTCCTCCTGCAAGAACGGTTACGAAATTTGCACCTCCATCCGTACTTCGTTCCATGGTATAGGTCGTCTTCAGGTTTTGCAGGCCAAGCCTGATATTGAAGAAGGTGGTCGGATCCTCATTGATCTGCTCAAACGTAAATCTGTAGATGATGTCGTCACCAGGCGTCGAAATGTCATTGTCGATATGTATTTCATATCGGATGTTTTGGCCAAAAGAAAAATAGTTCGGGCCGCCATACGGTAATTCTGCCGGGATATAATTGGCGATGATTGTGATCATATCCGGATTGTCAGGGCTTCGAAAAGCATACAGGTCGGTATTGTCGGCCAATGGATCATTGGCAATCAGTGGTGCTTCCCGGTGACTGGAGGCCCTCAGGGAAAAAGTAAGAAAGCAGATCATCCCTGCCAGGAAAAATGCTTTCCGACCAACATAAAGCGTGTAATCTCTTCGGATCATCATGTTTGGTTTGTTAATAGGTTAAGAATCAGTATTGCTGAATGCCTTTTTACATTCAAAACCTATATACGTGCAGATAGGATGATCTGGATTTGGGAAAAGGATTTATTTTCTAAATCTGGGAAATGGGTGAGACTAGGAGTATCCTTCGACTGATAATTTCTCCCAGTTCGGGTAGGTATAAGGGAGCCAAACAAGCTCCCGTTGAGGAACTAAACTTTCTGAACAATGAAGTCGCAAGACTCCAAATGCTAAACAGGTGGGCGAGAGCCCATACCGATAAACACAAATTCTATTAAAGTATCATTGCCTTTGCTCGGTGGGTGCAACCGACGCAGCATGGGTATTTACTTGAAACAAAGACTATTTGAGACTATAGATCGAATAAGAAGAGTTACTGCTGATAAGCTTTAAGGACTTTATATTTGGGGACGTAGAAACAATATGCGTAATGCCAAGATTGCGCCAGTAATCAGTGCTGATCAGGGTAGGTTCTTCCAGCAACGATTTACTGAAAACGTGTATATCGAATCCACCCTTCCTTTCTTTGAGGCCGTAAGCATATATCTGTTCAATCCGTTTAAACCATTCATGTAGAAATTGTTCCTGATGAAAGAGCGCCTTGTAATCAACATAAAGACTACGTTTAGAATACCATCTGAATGTTGAAAATTCAACCGGAACAATGAAGACGGCATTTTCAGGAGTCAGGGCTAATGCTTGTTCGCTGATGTCCACTTCATCGCTTTTCAAAGTTAACCAGGGAAGCATGTAGTCAGGTTTGTTCCCAAACCATCCTGACATTCTGTACACGCCGACTAGCAGTAAAATGGTCAGAGGAACCACCATCTTATATTTTGTAAAAATCTTTGGTGAAGGTGATCCTTTTTCCAGGGTTACGGCTATGGCTATAAATGCAAAAGCTTCAAGCCATATGGTTGACTTCCACCATTGGGTGTACAAAGCCAGAGGCTGTCTGTAGGATTCCACGCCAAAGGTATAGACAATACAACCCAGTATAATGGTCAACATAAACCACTTAAGCCGCATTTTATAAAACCGGATGGTGATGATCACTAAAATGCAAAACACGAGAATATGAAACCAACCAAAAGCACCTGGAAAGAAGTGGTGGGATAAGCGGAATTCCATGATGTCCATAAAACCGGCAGGATCATCTGCACTTCCGTTATTTCTAAAGAGAAGAAATAACCACGGAAGCGTCATAAATAAGTATGCCGCAATCGACCGCCAAGGTATGTTTTTCGATTTCTTTTGAACCCCAAATTGAACCACAGAGGATATCGATGTTATGATAAATAATTGTACGCTGACAAGGGGCTGTAAGTACCCGGCGATGACCAGAAATACAATCCAGAGGGGATACTTCTCCTTTAACCAATAGTATAAAGCCCATGATGCAAGTGACTTTGCTGCCAGGCTCGGAATGAGCATATTGTAGTATAGTTCATTGGAACCAACTGAAGTCAGAAAGCCAAGTATAAAAATGGAAGCAACTGTCAGGAACTGATATACCTTATGGGTTATCCCAAGACTGGCTATTTTTAGCCAGGCCATGAATAGGCTGGTGGTCAGCAACAAGTGCCAAAACCAAACCAACCATGGTTGGTTATAGCCCAGGTATCTGAGCAGAAAGTGAAAAATGGTCCGTTCATTAACCTGCCCTGCCAGGTAGGAGGAAACATAGTGATCATTGGCATATGTTTCCGGATGATCCTGTGCATATAGGCAAGGTAAAATCTGGGATTGGTCTCCCTGGCCATACTGATATCCCTGGTAGATAAGGACAATAGCGTATAACAGCAAAGCTGTTAATATATCGAGCCAGGGGATCTTGGTTAAACCTTTCATGATGAGGCTTAAAATTAGCACTTATATCGAGGGAGTATTCAGAATAGTTTGCTATTGCAATCCGGGAATAGAATAAACTAACGTTACGGGAGTTTGCTCCTATAATCAACTAAATAAGTAAGAAAATGTACCCAATATATTTCCATTAAGGAAACCTCCTGATTGTTGGAGCAAACCAGCGAATAGCACCACAGCTATTCCAAAAGTGGTAATTTGACCACCCAACCAGCTACTTTAATTCACCCGGAATGAAACAACTCACACCAGATCAACTTCAGCGACCCGAACTATCTGAGTACAAAGTAGCCCAGAAAATGCCTGTTTGCATTGTCCTGGACAATGTGAGATCAGGTCTGAATGTAGGAGCTATTTTCAGAACGTGTGATGCATTTTCAGTAGAAGCCATTTACCTGTGCGGAATTACAGTAAATCCCCCACATGCAGAAATATTGAAGACAGCATTAGGGGCTACTGATTCTGTAACCTGGAAATCATTTCCAGACACGCTGAGCGCATTAGTTGATTTGACCGCTTCAGGTTATACCTTATTACCGGTTGAACAGACTGATCGTGCTGTCCATCTTGATCAGATTAACCTCACGGAATTGTTCCCGATAGCATTGATTTTTGGAAATGAGATGCGGGGAGTTGATCCTGAAGTCCTGAAACTATGTCAACAAAGCATCGAAATACCACAGGATGGCATTAAGCATTCACTCAATGTGGCTACCAGTGCTGGAATTGTATTGTGGGAATGCTATCGTCAGAATCTGCGTCGACGTTTGGGGTCTGGCTTGTAAGCAAATCGGAGTCCTGCTCCGAGATAAGTGTAATCATCGAGATTCCCGGTGGATCCACTTCGATGAAGCCCAGACCATTCATTGTCTGAAAGCATCGTGACAGAAAACATTGGGGTCAGTGTAAATTGCTCTGAAATACCAATATCCAAACCAACAGCAGCGCCAATTTTCAAGACAAAATCAGAAGATTTAATAGGTTCAGGAAGTGGGTCTGCAAGTGAGATGAATTTATCCCGATGTATTGTTTGATAAGAAATACCCGGGCTGACCTCAAGAAAAAAACCTTTTTTAATAAGCGTTCCTTCTTTAGACCAGGTCGGGCAATCGCAGTCTCCCGCAAAATCAAATGGATATATAGCTATATTCAGGTCAAGATCCAACGCACTAAAATAGCCGTCATAGGTTTCAAGCTGGAATGCGGTCCGGTATCCAAGTCCAGGATGAAATTCTATTCGCTTTTGTTTGAGTCGGAAGCTGTATTCAATGGAGGCTTGAAAGCCATCCTGGCTGAGGTTTACACTATCCAAAGTTTCTGACTGCCCGAAAAAGTACTTAACCTGAAGGCCAAATTGGCCATAAATGCCTATTGGACAAAGGATTAAAATTAGGGGTATCAACCTTTTGATCATGTGTAAATTAACGATAAAATCCTGTGTTTTGTTTTATCAGCAACCCTGACATCCTTCCACCAACCTTAATTGCGATATATTTGCGCCTTCATTTATATCATTTAGCACTTTGCGCACCAAAACCTTACATCCGAAGAAAATCAAGATCATCACCCTCGGATGCAGTAAAAATACTGTTGACTCAGAAGTCCTCAAATCGCAACTCGAAGCTAATCAATTTGAGGTGGAACACGAGACAAAAGGGTACTCCCCTGTAGTCGTGATCAACACATGTGGATTTATTGATCTAGCCAAGGAAGAGTCCATCAATACCATACTCGAATATGCAGGAGAGAAGAGAGAAGGCCGGCTTGAAAAATTATATGTCACTGGTTGCCTTTCCCAGCGCTATAAGGATGACCTGGAAAAGGAGATTCCGGAAGTAGATGCTTACTTCGGCACGATGGAATTGCCTTCGCTCCTGAAGACGATGGGTGCTACCTATAAGGATGAACTACTTGGTGAACGGAGTATTGTCACACCCGCTCATTATGCCTATCTCAAGATCAGTGAAGGATGTAACCGGACTTGTTCTTTTTGTGCTATTCCGCTGATGCGTGGTGGGCATGTGTCCAGACCAATAGAAAGCCTGCTCAAGGAAGCAGAACATCTGGCCAACCGCGGTGTTAAAGAACTGATCCTGATAGCGCAGGAATTGACGTACTATGGATTGGACCTTTATCAGCGCAGGGCTTTACCTGAACTATTAGAAAAACTCTGTGAAATTAAAGGCATCGAATGGATAAGACTTCATTATGCATACCCTCATAAGTTTCCATTGGAAGTGATTGAAGTGATGAAAGCTGAGCCAAAGATTTGCAGTTACCTGGACATGCCTTTGCAACATTTCAGTGATCCTGTGTTACAACGAATGAGGCGGCAGATTACTTCAGCGGAAACATCAGAGTTACTACAGAAAATCCGTGAGATTCATCCGGAAATCAAACTTCGGACAACATTTCTGGTAGGCTTTCCGGGAGAAACTCAGGAAGATCACAAGGCATTATGTCGTTTTGTCAAACAAGCAAAATTTGACAGGGTAGGGGTCTTTGAATATTCACATGAGGAAGGAACAAGGGGCTATGTGCTTGAAGATGACGTACCGGCAGCAGTAAAGAAACAACGCGCAGAAGAAATCATGGCCATCCAACAATCTATTTCTCTGGCACACAATGAAGCCATGATCGGAAAGACCTTGAAAGTTTTGATAGATAGAAAGGAAGGTGGACAATACGTTGGCCGCTCAGAATTTGATTCCCCTGAAGTTGATAATGAAATCTGGATGGATAGAACAGATAAGAAGCTTACGCCGGGGACTTTTGTAATGGTACTGATTACGGGCGCCTCGGATTATGATCTTACAGGAATACCGATTAACAAATAATATGACACAACAATCCAGACTGGTTACGATTTTTGAAAAACCACTGCATCAGGCGGGCCTGGTGGCTGCTATGATCCTGGTTTTTACACTTTTCGATAAGATGTTGCCTCACGCTAACAATTTATTCGAAGTCAATGCAGGATCCTGGATTGTGGCTACCGCTATGATGTTGTGTTTTGTGATTCTCAACAGTATCGTCGCTCTGCGTATTGAGCCCATTGTTCCATACTGGAGCAAATCGGTAATAATTTATCTTGGATTACTTGCGTTCAGCTACGGATGGTGCTATCTGCTGAGCGGCAAACACATCGATGATGTCGGTTCGATTCGTTGGTTATGGTTTGTATTGACCATGGTCTATATGATATTTTTTGCGATCGCCAGATCGATGAAGCGGATTATTGATATCGCCAACCAACAGGATGAAAAATTAAGAGGAGAATAACAGGTAAGTGAAAAATGAAAATGAATTATCATTGACATAGTTCACTCTTCCTTTTCTTTTTTCACTCTTCCTTTTTCATTTTTCACTTTAGAAGAGCGGGAGATGGGAATCGAACCCACGGCCCTTAGCTTGGGAAGCTAATGCTCTACCCCTGAGCTACTCCCGCATCTGATATAAATGCCGGGTCTAATTTGGCTATTTTTTACGATATTCATTCTTTCTAAATCAATTCTCATGTTGAAATCAATGGTGACCCTCTTGGGACTTCTTATGTTTAGCATTGGTTGTACCCCCAAAACGACCAAAAGCATCGTATCTGATTCCCCAAAAAGCCCCGGAACTCAGGCTCCAGCTCCTCCTCCAGCACCTCCGGCACCACCTGCACCTCTGCCGAATTCAGGTATTTCGGGGATTCCTATGGATCCATCCGTCCGTATCGGGACATTACCCAATGGCATGACCTATTACATCAAAGTCAATGCAAAGCCTGAAAACCGGGCCGAACTCAGACTCGCCTTAAAAGCAGGTTCAATGCAGGAGGATCCGGATCAGCTTGGACTTGCCCATTTTATTGAGCATATGGCCTTTAATGGTACTCAACATTTTTCTAAAAATGAGCTGGTAAGTTACCTGGAGGGTGTGGGCTCTCGCTTTGGACCTGATCTCAATGCTTATACCAGTTTTGATGAAACCGTGTATATGCTTCAAGTGCGCACAGATGATACCGAGCAGTTTGATAATGGACTACTCATCCTTAAAGATTGGGCTATGGGGATTACGTTTGAGGATGCCGAAGTTGATAAGGAGCGCGGCGTTGTGATCTCGGAGTGGAGAAGCAGCCTCAGCCCCGATCAGCGCATGATGCAACAATACCTGCCAATGATGTACTACAACTCCAGGTATGCATCACGCTTACCCATTGGAGAGCCTGAGATTGTCAATACAGCGTCTTATGAGGTCATCAAACGCTTTTATTCAGATTGGTATCGCCCGGAATTGATGGCGCTATTTGTAGTAGGGGCTGTTGATCCTGATAAAATTGAAAAGCAGATCAAAGAACAGTTTGGCAGTCTGGCCTCTAAATCAATGGGACGCAAGAAGGAATCGAATGCGGTGCCTGCTCATACGACCACACTGGCCAAGGTTATTACGGATCCTGAAGCAACTAACGCCAATATCCAGATTATCTACAAACACAAATATGCGAAAGTGACTTCACTGCTCGATTACAGGCAAAGACTGGTGGAGAATCTTTACAACAGGATGCTGGGGCGACGATTGTCGGACATAGCCAAGGAGGGATCACCTCCATATATTTTTGGATACACTGGGTATGGACAGGACGTGGGGGAACTGGCTACCTACAGCAGTTATGCTGTCACCGCACCGAAAGATACCCGAAAAGCTTACCAGACCTTGCTTGATGAAAACCAAAGGGTATTGCAGCATGGGTTTACGGATGCCGAACTCGAAAGGGAGAAAGCTAACATTATGCGTCAGGCTGAACAATCAGTCATGGAGGAAGCGAAAATGGAATCTTCTAGAGTGGTGCAGCGACTTGTCAATAATTTCCTGGACGAAAATCCGATTCCGGATGCTACACAACATTTTGAAATGTATGCTTCGATGATGCCTACTATAACTACCTCGGAGGTAAGTCAACTGGCCAAAAAATGGATTGTTGATCAGAATCGGGTGATCATCATTACCGGACCTGAGAAAGACAAAGACATGTATCCGGATTCCCTTGACCTAATCAGTATGATGAAAGCGACATCACAGAAAAGTATGGAACCTTATAAGGACGTCGATGTGTCAGCTCCTTTGTTAGCCGAAACATTTACCCCAAAGCCCGTTTTAAATTATACCTATGACAGTGCTCTCGATGTACATCATTGGGAGTTTGAAAATGGTGTCAAAGTGAGTGCCAAAGCGACGACATTTAAAAACGACGAGATCCTCATGAATGCTTATAGCGTGGGAGGACACTCACTTTATGGTGATGCAATGTATCCTTCCGCTAGAAGCACATCCAGTGTTATTGGTTCAAGCGGTGTTGGGACCTTCAATGCCACTGCACTCGAAAAGAAACTGACAGGAATGCGTGTCAATGTCAGTCCGTTTATTTTCGAACGGTATGAAGGGCTAAACGGATCTTCATCTGTCAAGGATGCCGAGACGATGATGCAACTCACCTATTCGTATGTCACTGCATTCCGTGAAGATCCTACTGCGCTGAATTCTTATCTCAGTAAAGAACGCAGCATGTTTGCCAATATGTTATCTAATCCCAATAACTGGTATTCGGATAAAGTCACCCGTATATCTTCGCAAAATCACCCACGACGTGGATTTCCATCCCTCGAATCCTATGACCAGATCAAGATGAATGAGATCATGGATATTTATAAAGACAGGTTCAAAGATGTCAGTGATATGCATTTCTTCTTTGTGGGCAATTTCAATCCGGATAGCCTCAAGCAATTGACCAGCAGATATCTTGGCGCATTACCCGGCGGAGGTAGAGAGGAGATGTGGAAAGATATAGGTGACCGTTTTCCAAAAGGTAAAGTAGACTCAGTCTACTACCGTGGTGAAGCACCCAAATCGCTTGTACAGTTTATCTACCATGGAGCTGACTATTTCAACCCTGATACAAGTTATTTAATGCAATCGATGATTGAGCTTGCCCGGATCAAACTCCGCGAGGAGCTGCGTGAAGAGGAAGGAGGCGTCTACGGGGTCAATATCGGAGGCGGCCAGAGCAAATTTCCGATTGAGCAGTATTCCATCCGGATTAGTTTTAATGCCGATCCGCCACGAACCAATGATCTTATCGCTGCCGCTCAGAAAGTCATCGATAAAATGAAAATGGAAGTGGATCCGGCTGACATTGTAAAAGTAACAGAAACACAAAGGCAAAGCCGCATCAAGGATCTTGAACAAAATCAATTCTGGATGGGCGCTTTTATCAATACATGGTTCAACGGAACGGACATGAATAATGCCACTCAACTTTCTGTTCTCGAAAATAGAATATCAAGCCTGAATGCTGAGGCATTGAAGCAAGCGGCCAGAAAATATTTCAATGACAAGGATCTTATTAGTGTGGTGATGTTTCCTGAAGCAAAATAAACTAACTATGAAAAAGATTTTCAAGTCCATTTATTTGTTGATTATGTTTTTTTGGGTTGGCCATACCTCTGCTCAGACCTATATGTTCAACGTCGAATCAGCAGCGTATGAACCAATCCAGGGGGGACAGGCGCTTGTGGATGATGTATGGGATGACCCGGATTTAGCCATACCGATCGGGTTCAGTTTTGAGTTTTTTTCAAGGACCTTAGAGGATCTATCGCTGAGGAGTAATTTCAATATCATCACCCTCTCAGAGAATACCATCAACAATACCTTTTCACTATTCCTGCTGTTCGGAGCTGATCTGGTAGACAGAGGCCTGGCAGATAGTATTCATCTATCACCAATCACCAGAAAGCTGGAGGGAGATGTGGGTTCAAGAGTCATGACCGTTGAATGGGAAAATGCTGGCTTTTTTGGAGATCTGTTATCCAATGGAACGTCCACAGATTTCGTCAACTTTCAGATGAAACTGTATGAGGCCAGCGGAGACATTGTCTATCATTTTGGACCCAGTTCAGTGACGATGCCAGCACTGGCCTACAGTGGCCTCACAGGTACAACAATAGGCATCGCAGAGGATTACGATGGTGACTTTGATATTGTCAATGGTGAGATCATATTGTTGTCCGGCGATCCATCAGATCCTGATGTGAATACTGACTATATGAACTATACGTTGGACGCTACCATTCCGGAAAATACGATATACCGCTTTTCTCGGGAATCAACTGGAACAATAGATCCCGAAGCTGTAAGAGGAGAAGACTATTTTTATCCAAATCCAACCACCGGATCACTTTGTATACGAACAGATCTCAAGGAGGAAATATCTTCACCTGTTCGTGTCTATGCCCATGATGGAAGGCTGGTTAAACAATTGGATGGAGCGACCTCCTATGACCTGACAGGACTGCCTTTCGGAATATATGAATTACGGTTTGAAATCAATGGAAAGATCGCAGGCCAGAGAATTGTACTCCTTAATCCCTGATGAAAAGTTTATTCGTTGTCGAGTTCCTTTCTGATTTTGAGTAGAGCCATCATACATTCTATCGGTGTCATCTGATTGATGTCCATCTTGAGTATTTCGTCTTTCATTTTCCGGAGATTGATATCTGTCTGATCGAAAATATTTAATTGGAATGAAGTGAGATCCTTTATTTCCTTCATTTTCTTTTTGCCGGATGAATCCTCCAGGCTCAGGTTTTTGGATTCGAGTTCGTGAAGGATTTCTGTAGCGCGTTCGAGCAATGTCCGGGGCATACCTGCCATCCGGGCTACATGGATACCGAAACTATGTTCGCTGCCTCCCGGAGTTAGCTTACGCAGAAAAATCACTCGTTGACCACTTTCTTCAGTAGCGATATGATAGTTGTGTACCCGGTCATATTTTTCAGCTAGCTCATTGAGCTCATGGTAATGCGTGGCGAATAACGTCTTTGGTTTGTGCTGAATATGGTGATGCAGATATTCGGCAATACTCCAGGCTAAACTGATACCATCAAAGGTGCTTGTGCCCCGGCCGATTTCATCCATCAGAATCAGGCTCCTTGCGGAAAGGTTATTGAGAATGCTCGCGGTTTCATTCATCTCCACCATAAAGGTTGATTCGCCGGAAGAGATATTGTCCGATGCACCAACGCGGGTAAATAACTTATCAATCACGCCCAGGCTAGCAGATTTAGCAGGCACAAAACTTCCAACCTGTGCCATTAGGCTGATCAGAGCAGTCTGGCGCAGGAAAGCAGATTTGCCGGACATGTTCGGACCGGTGATGATAAATATCTGCTGATCATCACTGTCCATGTAAAGGTCATTGGCAACATAAGCTTCACCTGGCGGAAGGTGGCGTTCTATAACAGGGTGGCGGCCTTGTTTGATGTCGATCGCAAAGCCATCATTCATTTCTGGTCTGCAATATTGGTAAGCGTTTGCTACAGCGGCAAAGGACAAAATGCAATCCAGTTGTGCGATCACATTCGCATTGATCTGGATAGGCCCAATGTACTCCTGGGCAGCCAGGACCAGATCATTAAACAAGGACTCCTCAAGTGAACCGATTTTTTCTTCAGCACTCAGTATTTTCTGTTCAAGTTTTTTGAGATCGTCAGTGACATATCGCTCACAATTGGAGAGTGTTTGTTTCCTGACCCAGGTGTCAGGGATCAGGCCCTGATTTTTGTATTTATTAGTGACTTCCAGATAGTATCCGAAGACATTATTATAGCCGATCTTCAGATTATTGATACCGGTCTTTAGTGCTTCCTCCTGTTGAATACTGATGAGTATTTCCTTGGAATTCTGAATGATATCCCTGTATTCATCAAGCTCTTCATTAAAGCCTTTACGGATGACATTTCCTTTTACTAGCAGGGCAGGAGCGTCATCCTGCACGGCCAGTTCGATCGTATGGTGCAGATGATCGCAGCAGTTGATCTGGTCTGCAAGTCTGATCAGTCCCTCTTGACGACTATCCTGCAGTCGATCTTTGATCGGATGAAGAGCAGCAAGCGCACGCCTCAACTGAATCATCTCGCGCGGATTGATTTTTGACAGGGAAACCTTGGTGATAATCCGCTCAATATCCCCGATCAGCCGGATGTGATCCTTTATCTCCGCAGCCCAATCCTGTTGGCGTAATGCATACTCGACCATGTCATGCCGGAGCCTGATCTCTGTGAGATTAATCAACGGCAGTGCAATCCACTTCTTCAGCATCCGGGCTCCCATCGGCGACGTTGTCTTATCAAGGACGTCCAATAGGCTGGTACCTGTATCATTTGCAGGCTGGAGTAGCTCAAGATTACGGATAGTAAATCTATCCATCCACACATAGTGCTCAGACTGTATTCGGCTGATGGTCCTGATGTGTTTCAGTCCATCTTGTTTAGTAGCATTGAGATAATGCAGAATCGCACCAGCTGCTATCTGGGCAGTAGCGAGATGCGCGATACCAAAACCCTTAAGCGTGGCTATTTCAAAATGCCTCAATATTTTCTCATTGGTATAATCCGTAGTGTAAACCCATTCTTCAAGACCAAAGGTGTAATAGGAATTACCAAATATTTTTTCAAACCTGTGTTTGTTGGCCTTGGAAAAAATAATTTCTGATGGGTTAAAACTCTGCAGGAGTTTTTCGATTTCGCGTTGTTCACCTTCACTGATGACAAACTCGCCGGTGGACATGTCCAGAAATGCAATGCCCAGGAGGTCAGGCGAGGTGATATGGATGGAGGCAAGATAATTATTCTGACGACGATCGAGCAGGGAATCCTCCGTGGCGATCCCCGGGGTGATCATGTCCGTAACGCCTCTGTCAACGATTTTCTTTTCCTTGGAGGGCTTCTCCAACTGCTCGCAAATGGCGACCCGGTATCCGGCCTGGACGAGTTTGGGCAGGTACATATCCATGGCATGGTAGGGAAATCCGGCCAGTTCAATGTTATTTCCTCCGTTATTCCGGCTGGTCAGTACGATACCCAGGGCATCGGCCGTCTTTACGGCATCTTCCCCGAAAGTTTCATAAAAGTCACCAACCCTGAAGAGGAGCAAGGCATCAGGATGCTGGCTTTTGATCTTCAGGTATTGCTTCATCAGCGGGGTTTCTTTCCCCGGGTCGATGGCAATAGGTTCAGGTTTAGGTTTCAATACAACAGCCTCTTTGTGAATCTTCAAAGGTAAGATTTACATACCTGATATACATTATTTTAAAATATATCGTTTTAGGGCAAGACATTTGTATATTGAACGCTGATTGAGGCGGTAAAAAGATAATTTTCCGTGAATCTTTCTGATCGCTGATTTGTTAAGAAATCAGGATTGTGATTTAAACCAAAATTGAACAAACCAATATGGGACTATTTTCTTTTTCTAAAAATTCAGGATCAAAGCTTGTCGACAAAAAGACTGAGGAAAAGGCGACAGCCGTGTCAGCAGAAGAGTTGAAACGCGTTAAGATCGACGCAATGATGAAAGCAGTAAATGATCTCTCACTACCCGTAAGTGATATTTCTATTTTGTTGAATGATGATGTCGTTAGCGTATTTGGCGAAGCAGAAACACAGGTAGCCAAAGAGCTTGTAGTACTGACCCTTGGAAATAATGCAGGGATTTCTTCAGTGGATGATCGGATCAGTGTCGTTTCCGCAACAACAGAAACACCAGAACCCGAAGCTACCTTTTATGAGGTAAAATCCGGCGACTCCTTGTCCAAGATTGCCAAGGCACACTATGGGGATGCAAATAAATATAATGCTATATTTGAGGCCAATAAGCCTATGCTGAAAGATCCTAACCTGATCTATCCAGGTCAGATGCTTAGGATTCCTACGCTGTAATAAAGATTGTTTTCAACTGGTGAAGTTGGTGGAAGCGCAGGCCATCGGGTCGGCTTCCACCTTTTTTTATGTCCCTAAATCCCATAAAGTTATTACCCCTAAATCCTACTTCGGCTAGGCTCAGTACATCGGCTTAAGGGGACTTGGTACTGATCGTTATTCATCATAAAGGCATCTTAACTCAATGAGCTTTTTTACTTTTCCTTGATTATTGGGTATCGGATATTGATCAGCATTGAGATCTGTGGTCAGCCAAACCTTCTATGTTCCGGTTGGTGAGCGTAGTCAAACCATTCGGTTGATGAGCACAGTCGAACCATTCGGTTGATGAGCGTAGTCGAACCATTCGGTTGGTGAGCACAGTCGAATCATTCGGTTGGTGAGCACAGTCGAACCATTACTCTTCCTCCTCCAGCAACTCATCCAGATCAGTTTCAATATC
>JAWXAW010000091.1:0-3846 GCA_034439675.1 Saprospiraceae bacterium
CCTTGCTCCATACTCCTTACTCCTTGCTCCTTGCTCCTTGCTCCTTGCTCCTACGCTCCTTGCTCCTACGCTCCTTGCTCCTTGCTCCTTGCTCCTATGCCCTACGCCTCCGGTCCGTTAACATACTGAGACAAAAACGCGGCTAAAATCCCTCCGACAAAATTGGCTACAGGAAAAATCCAGATCGTCTCCCATGAGGTAAGATTGGCCATCGTAATGCCGAGGGCTACAGCCGGATTGAAAGCACCTCCGGAAACATCTGTGAAAGTGTAAAGGATGGCCATAAACGTAAAGCCTATGGCAATACCGTAGAATGCATTGCCGGCTGTCTTTTTGATCGTCGTGAGGTTGAGAAACACATAGACAAAGAGTAAGGTGCCCAGCAATTCAGCAATGAGGGCTGGTACAATCTCCAGCTCTTTCGGAGATGGCACAGGGGCACCGGTAGCACTCAATAAAAAGCCTGCAAGCATGGAAGCAAGTGTACCGCCCAGAAACTGGGCTACGATATAGGGTAGCAGGTCACCGGAATTGAGTTTTCCGCGGAGATAGGTGGCCACACTGACGGCCGGATTGAAATGTCCACCTGAAATATGATACCCGCCATACATCATGGCAATCAACATCACACCGGCAGCCATCGGACCAAACTGGCTATGATCTCCAGCATTGAGCATACAAAGGGTCATCACTAGAAAAAAGGTGCCGAAAAATTCAACTACATATTTCCTGAAAGCCCCCGTATTGTCTGGTTTAGTTGCCATTTCGTGTTTCGTTTTATGATCGGATGGGTATCAGCATCAATCAACGTGAAAAATAGAAATAAATATCAACAATCCTCAGAATGGCTTTTGACAACAGCCCGGGAAGGAAACTTAGAAATGTTCCAAACAGGATATTGCCTCAGTAGGGCAGTAATTATTGATCTTTGTCGCAGTGAAATCAGAAGATACAATTCCGGATTCCACCTGGATGGCCAGGTGCTTTAATCTGGCCAGGCGTGGCATAGGACATGTCTCCCCCAATCCTCCTGTTGGTGCTATCCTGGTGTATCAGAACCGTATACTGTCCGAAGGCTACCACTCCTTCTTTGGAGGTCCACATGCGGAAGTAAATGCGATCCAGAATGTCACAGCAGCAGACAGGCATCTGATCCCGTTGTCCACCCTGTATGTTTCACTTGAACCATGTTGCATCACAGGCAAAACACCTCCTTGCACAGACCTCATCATCCGTGAAGGGATTAAGGATGTCCGAATCAGTACCTGGGATCCAAACCCTGCAGTGGCAAGTACTGGGCTTGACCTCCTGAGAGAAAAGGATATAAAGGTGACCGCAGGTATCCTTGAAACCGAAGGAAGAGAGCTCATCCGTCCGTTTACCACCAATATCGTCATGCGGCGGCCCCATATCCTTTTGAAATGGGCACAGTCACGCTATGGCTATGCAGGGATTAAAGGCGAACAAGTTTGGCTAAGCGAACCTGATACGAAAGTGTGGTCGCATAGTCAGCGGGCCGCTGCTGATGCAATCCTTGTGGGTGCCCGGACTGTTGAAACCGATAACCCATACCTGACCGTAAGAGAATTTCCTGGTCGTTCGCCTCATCGGGTGATCTATGATCCGAATGGAAGACTAAATGATCAGTATCACGTATTTGTTGATGATGAACTTACTGTCTTTTACTTTTCAAAAAAGATCAATGGCGCTATTGATGCAAGTCATATAAAAAAATACTTGCTGCATGATCATGCGGATGATTTCCAACAGATACTAAAAGTGCTTTTTGAAAACCATATTGGTATCCTATTAGTCGAAGGTGGACCTTACCTTTTGAAGAAAATAATTACACAAGACCTTTGGGATGAAGCATGGGTGATCCAAACTCAGCATATACTTTCACAAGGTATCACTGCGCCGGATGTCATGGGGCGATTGATATCAAAGGAATGGGTGGGTGCGGATAGGATTGTGGGGATACGGAGGGTTGGGTAAAAGTTCGTTACCCCTAAAGCTAAAGTTTATACACATCTTAAAAGGGAGGCCGTTGCAGGAGCGTCGCAGCCAGCGGAGCCGAACTGATTGCTCCTGCAACCACAGGAATCTGCACCAGAATTCCTATAGATATTCCCTATTGAGTCCTCATAGTTGCAGGAGCAATCTCCTGCAACGGCCAACAGTTTGGAACTCACTGACCTACTCAAGCAACAGATAGCATGCAAGTCTATTTCCTATTTATGTATAAACGGTAGCCCCTTAAGGCGATGGGCTGAGCGGAACCCAAGTAAGATTTAGGGTTAAAAAATCCTAATCCTTTTTCAAATACATCTCCTCATACTTCTTCCACGGTGTCGTCTTGTAATAATTCTCTGCGAAGTATTTCATGATCTTGTCGAGAGAGATAACGTCTTTGTAACCGGGTATGGGTTGAAGTACATTGAGCTTTTCATCGAGGAAGACAAAGGTTGGATAGGTGAGCTTTCCGAAAGTGATTTCATCAGCTAATTTGTGGTAACCGGAATTGCCTGACTTGATGAATTCGTATGGCTCGTTATTAAAATTAATTTCTTCCCTGGTCTCGGCATCAAACTTAATGGCATAGAAGTTTTTATTGACATACTTGACGATCTCCGGATTTGAGAACGTTTCCTTGTCCATTTTTTTGCACCAGCCGCACCATGGGGTGTAGACGTCAACAATAAACTTACGGGGTTCATTTTTATTCCTCGCCTGAGCTTCTTCCCAGGTGAGCCAATTGATCTGAGCTGTGGCCGGGGTCACCAGACTCAGGAAGGGCATAAAGAAAACAATCAAAAAAACACGAATCATTAGCGCATAGCTTTATACGATCAGTAAAGGTAGTGGTATAGAAACAGACTTAACCCTTATCCTATCATTGGTAAGTGCCCATTTAAAATATATTTAACTTTTTATGTTAAAATAGAACCCAACCTCTCGCACACCCATTATCACAGAGATATACAATTCTTGTTACCTTCGGACTTAAATACCTAATAATCATGGGAATATTTGATGAAGTAAAACGCCTGCTCTGGGCCAAAAAAGCTGTAGCCAAGTCTGCCGCTGACAAAGCGACTGAAAAAGGAGCTGAAATTGGTGAAGACCTTGCGAATAAAGCCGCTGACACCTGGAATAAAGGCAAAGATTTTGCCGAAGACCTCGGTGAAAAGATAGTCACCGCTACAAAAGAAGGATATCAGGACGCCAAAGAAGCCGTGTCTGACCTTTGGGAAAAAAAGGACGACTGGACCCAGAAAGCACCCCCTGCGACCGAAAAAACGGAAGTTGAATCCGAAGCCTTCAAATCCGGGGAAAAGTTAGGGGAAAATGCAGCCAAAACCTGGGATAAGGTAAAAGAAGAGGGTAAAGAGATCTTTGACAAAGCTGTTGAGAAGTCAGATAAGGTATGGGAAAAGACCGAAGCCGTCAGCGAAGACCTCTGGAATAAGGCCAAGGACGTAGCTGGCAAAGTAGGCCAGAAGTTCGAAGAAGGTGTTGATTCGATGCTGGAAAAGGCCAAAGCCCTCGATAAGAAAATCGAAGAAGAAACCGACAAGGTGGATGCCAACCGCGACGGATGGGCTGATACCACGGTGAAAGATAAGCTCAAGGAACATGAATCCACTCTCACAGGCAAGGATGATTTCTTTGAACGCGCCTCCCGCTATGGCGATGGCGACTACTCTTTGGGTAAGCCTGTGGTGACTAAAAAGGAAGAAACCACCGAGGAAGGTATGACCGAACTGCCGCCGCTCCCTAAGAAGGATGATTTTGCAGATGATGCGATTATTGATGATGGGGATGAGGTGAAGTGAGCAGTGAGCA
>JAWXAW010000092.1:0-7553 GCA_034439675.1 Saprospiraceae bacterium
CTGTTTAATCAAGGCACTCCTGTGCCGGCAAGCATGCAACCCTGTGGTGGTACGACCGGCAATCAATACATGTACAGCGGCACACGTTCTGACAATCCACTCCTCAGCCCTGAAGAAGCAGAACAGGTAGCGGAATTTGAAACACCGATGAATTTCAATGCCACCGATGGCAGTCAGATGGCACTCTACCATGACTATCGTATGACGTTCGCCGAAGTATTCGAGACTTTGTTTCCCGACGAGCAGGCCAACATGGAAGGTGTCCTCGAAAACGAAGAAGAGATTTCACTGCTCGATATGTTTGAATCCACCATGGATCTCTATGTGGAAGAGTTGACTGGTGTCACGGTGATGGTTCCATCACAATGTAGCCTGTCAGCAGACTCAGATGATGGATGGACCTACATCACCACCACCAGCCCTGGCGGACTGATCACCATGTCCGTATACATCTCACCAAATGATTCCATGGAAGAAGGTCTCGGAGCTATGGATGCCTTTAAATCCTTCATGGCAGAGAACGGACAAGTGCTGCTTCCGAAAGGTGATGACATCGACGACCTCAGCGATGACCCCGACAATCCCTATTACAGCGAGTACATCGAAAACCTCTACGAAGACGCGAATGGCAATATCCAGGGCGAATTTTTTGCTGACCTGATCATCAATGACGGAGATTTTCTGGCTGTCACCGTCCATATCGCCGACTGGAGTGCGATCGATAATGATCCGGAGGAGAGGATGTTTTTGTATCTCATGGAGATATGCGCGCTGCTATCTGATTTTGCTATTTACTAGACAGCTACGTATAGAGGGCTTATGGCTTATGGGCTTAGGAGGTTACACCCATTCAATAGACCCTGCTCACTCACGATTCACGATTCATTTTTATCGGTTGGTGAGCGTAATCGAAGCATCACTTTTCATACTTCGACTCAGAACATCGCCTACGGGGCATCACATTCTCGCAGGTACAAATTGAATTGCCCCGACTTTCAAGTCGCGGGAAAGGGAAGCAACAATAAACGAGGACATTACATTGATCGATGTCAGGATGTGTTTTCCATCCGGACTATACCAGGCGGAGATCACGACATCACCATGCATGATACTATCGATAAGTTTGCCGGAGCCAAAGCATGTATTGATACGTGACCGAAGCTGTGTTTAATGGATTAGGCAACAGATATTGAAAAGTCACTTCACGCTGATCTATGCCCGGGGTTAAATCCTGTGTATAGATCAACGGCTTAATTTCTGACGCATAGGCGGGAGAAAATTCCACCCCCGTGATGCCTGCGTATTCATTCTTGCTAATCCATAGTTAGTGCCTATCCATAGCACATTGTGGATGGTATCATCTAAAAAACATCGGGTGATCCCCATATCACCATGGGGTTCAAGTTCATATTTATTATTAATACTCTCTAGAACACCAGTGATAGGATCAATGATTGAAAACCCGAAATTGGTTCCCACATACACCATGCCATCTTCCCCGACATAGACCTCAAGGATCCTGGTACTTGCCACAGATGTGCTGAGGTTGCCAGGCTCAGGAAGGAAAGACCTCATCGTATAGCCATCATATCTATACAAACCTCCACCGGCATAACTACCAAACCAGATAAACCCATTTTGATCCTCAGCTAAAGCATTATAGCTGGATGAAAAAAGGTCAATATTTCTCTTAAGTTGTTGAAAACTTACAGCCGGAAGCTGGGCAATACCCACCTCCGTCACAAGCATGAGCGACATGATCATGATAAATACAAATGGAAAACCTCCCCGATATGACTGTGCTGTAGACAAGTTTCAGTATACGTTGACAGACTAAAGTTCTTTTAATTCCTGATAGCACAAAAGGTGCCTTACCCTGATGTGGACTTTTTATGAGTATATGGGAGAAATTATTGATTAAGGGATAAACTGAGGCGAAGTGCTCGTCTCGGGGAACATAGCGAAATCTGTACTATGCCTCTGCGCCTCCATGCGAGTATTATGAGCAAGAATCTATTGCTAAGCAAAGAATCCTTCATGATACATTAACTATAAATATCAGCCTTTCACCTTTCACCCTTCTCGATTGGTTTGGCCTTTTTCTGGTGCATAGCTTTTTCTTCTATCAGCATCGGGGGCGTACCTGGTGGTTGCAGGGGGATGGGTATACCGCCTTCTTCACACGCCGCCATCAGCGCCCTGAAAAAAGCACCATGTTGTATGGTAGCACGAAAGCCTTCTGTCAGATAGATTTCTCCTTCACTGGCATAGACCACTTTGGATCCATATCCATCCACCAGTGCAGTAGAAAAGATTTGTTGCGATGCATGATGGACAAAAGACTGGCCGATAGGCTGGTTGAGCGGATTCAACACGATGGTGTCCTGACAAGATGTATATAACTCACTCTCCCACAGACCACGACCGTACGTGGCGGCGCGCAACCATCCACCATTATAATCTATATCCAGATCTGTGACTTCCACTCTGGGCAGCTGGTTCGAAAAATAGATCCAGTCCACCAGATCATCATTTCTGTAAAAAACACCAATGTCGGTGGCGATATAAACAGCCCCACTTGGATTTCCATTATTATCCTCAAAGGCAATTGCATTGACCGGAACATTCGGAAGACTGCCTGTCGCATTGCTCCAGGTATTACCCGAATCCATGGAGCGATAAACCTTATGCGTAGCTTCATACCGGCCGCAAGTGATCCAGATCTCCAACGAATCATCAGGGTTGAGCACAGCTGCCGTAACAAAACTGTTGGAAGGAAATCCAGGGTTCATATCGATTCGTTCCCAGGTTGCCCCATAGTTGAGCGATCGGTACATCTCAAAAGTGATCGAAGAATCCCTACAGTTTTTGCAATCGCCTGCATAAAGACGACCCGGGTAACTTGTGTTGTTGAGCAATAGTCTATGTCCCGAAATTGTATCATTTGAAGTAGCAAAAAAACTTTCGCCCTGGTCCACACTTTTAAAAATGGGTTTGTATCCGATGTAAATGGTAAACTGATCGTTGGCATCCAATGCGATAGGTGTAGTCCATTCTGCAGTATCACTTCCAGTTGATCTGTCAATGGAAGGCAGTATCTGCGTAAATGTATGTCCGGTATCATGCGAGATCACAATCCTCCCCTCTTGCGTGCTGGACAACACCAGGGATGTGGCTGTCGGATGAAAGAGACACTCCATTCCATCACCAAAAACCACATGGTCATGCAGGGTTTCAACATCATCCCGCAGATGAACTCCATTATCCTGTGCACCGGCAAGGGTATAGTTCGTCAAAAAGGGGCTGGTGGCCATTTTATAGTATTGTGTAATGGCCAGGTCCCCTGATCTGAATTCAAACGTTTCCCCAAAATCCGGGCTGATGTACACGCCCCCATCAGTACCTATATAAAGGGTGCTATCCAGTGGATTCACCTCGACAGCATGCACATCAGCATGATAGAGGGAGTTGATACCGCCATCTGTTGTCCAATTATCTCCTCCATCGATTGATTTCCACAGCCCTATTGCTGCCACTATGACTTGATTGCCATCGAATGGATTGCATTCAATAGCAAAATCATAATAAGCTTGACTCTTAAATTCATTCCCATCATGTGCCGCCAATAAATTGGGACGCGTGGCCACCAAAGCAAAATCGCTTCCGCTATTGATAGACACAAAAAAACCACGGTGATCCGGAAAAGTGTCTGAAGGTGGATTTAAAGTATCAATCGGAGAGGCGATAAGATAGACCAGGCTAGGACTGTTTTCACAGGTAGTGATACACATCCTTCCGGACTCTCCATCCACCGGGGGTATCAACGTAGAATCTATCCAGCTATCTCCACCATCATCCGAAACATAAAAGTATGTGTCGCTCACACAATAGATCCTGTCTGCCTGACCAGGCTTGAATTCGAGTTCATAAATTTGGGCTTCCTTAATATTCTCCCACGTAGTACCTCCATCTTGCGTTCGATACAGACCGTCCTCAGAACAAACATATAATGTCAATCTGTTTTCGGGACTCATGTGCAGGTTATATGTTTTGATGGTTGCTTCTTCATCAAATACAAGTCCTGTAGGTTGCCACACTTGACCACCATCCGTTGTTTTAAATACACCCATTGAAAACCTGGAAAATTCATTGAAACTCCAAAAACTACCTACCGATCCTTCTCCACTTAACAGATAGATGATGTCCGTATCTACGAAGTCAACAGCAACACCTGTGGTATTCATCATAGGGATCCCATCGGATAAGGGATCCCAGTGTAATCCCTGGTCTATCGTTTTCCACAATCCTCCACCCGCACTGGAAGCAAAGATGATATTCGGATCCGTCGGATGAAATGCAAACCGGTTTACTCTGCCTATGCCTCCTGCAGTAGCATTGGGATGTGGATTGGTCTCCGTAGGACCTATAAACTCCCAGTGTCCATTGTGTGCAATTCCCCTGGTCGTATTTGTGAGATTGGATTGCATATATGAACTATACGCATTATAATTCAAGGCAGCTGTATTGACCAATCGGCCATCTGCTCCAAGCCGACTCATCATGTAGTTTTCAAGACGTCTGAATTGTTTATATCCGCCATGATTTTTTTTCACTGCCGGGAATACGCCTTGCTCGACATTGCTTAAATATAAAACTGTGCTTTTGTCATCCCTTTGCAGTTCACTTGCCATAGTTGGACTGGTCACTTCCTGCGCGCAAAGTGAAAGAGACAAAGAAAACGTCATCAGGAAAAAGGTATACTTCCGCATCATTTATTGCTTTTCCAGTGCGTGGATACGTGACTCCAACTGTAGAATATACAGCGCCATCTCTTCAACCTTTTCTAATAACCGCTTCTGCATATCCCCGACTTTTATTCCTTCCCCGGCAACTTCAGCAGCAGATGGAATACCTGGCATATGTTTGTGCTCATGCAAATAGGAACGCAGGTTTTGAAAATCCATCAGCACATAGTCTTCCGCAAAGACATAATCAGGCCAATCTTCTGAAGCTTGCACCAACACTTCTTCACACGCGATCTGACCATTGACACTCATTTCGTAACCTGGTTTACCGACTGAGGTGTTGATGAGTAGTTCTGTTTCAACAATCACTTCTCCTGAAGATGGAATAAAGAAGACGTCCTCCTCATATACATTCACCCTAAATGCATCCCCAAAACCACATACGATGTCAAGTTTTGACTGAGGGGTTGTGGTTCCGATACCAACTTTCATCAGGATTGAAGAATCATCACCCAGGATAACCGAATGATCCTGCGAAATCGTAGCTCCATACCCCACCGCAGTGGCGTGATTTGGAACGGGAAAGAGACCTGCTGATGTCGCGCCTCCTAAGTAAGTATTGTTAAACCCAAGAGCTACAATGTTATTTCCTAAGAGAATATTTCCGGATCCGTTGATTGCCATTCCACTTTCATTGCCAATGATAATATTTGAATTGGCCTCTGCTCCAAAGCCTGCATTGGTGCCAATCGCAATATTATTACTTATGGTTCCAGGTGTGTTTAAGGGTATACCAAGAGCGTCTTCTCCAATAGCGATATTCCGATTTCCGTTATTATTCCGACTTCCGGCTGATGGTCCAATGGCTATATTAGATACACCATCTACATTATACTGCCCTGCAACATTGCCGATAAATACATTTTCATTTCCACTCTCATTTCGAAATCCTGCAGATGTTCCCAACATGATATTGTATGCCCCATCATTATTCTGTAATCCTGCATCACTTCCTGCGAAAAGGTTATAGGAACCCGATATATTACTCATACCGGCATCCCGGCCGATGAAGGTGTTTTGAGCACCGGTTGTATTATTAGTGCCTGTAAACATCCCTAAAAACGTGTTGCTGGACCCTGTCGTATTATCCATGCCCGCTTTAAAGCCCAATGCCAGATTGTCATTTCCGGTATTGGAATAAAGTGAAGAATCACCAAGGGCCATATTTCTGATTCCCGTTAGATTGGCTCTAAGGGCACTCGAACCGATCGCCGGATTCGAAAAACCACTCCGTGTATTATAGCCTGCATTTGCGCCGATCAAAATATTCCGCACTCCGCTTTCCATAAAATATCCGGCGCGATAACCCACCAGTACATTCTCTGTCAGCCGATTGGCGGACTGCGCTGATTCATATCCCATGATGGTGTTTCCATTGCCCATGTCACGGTTGCCCAGATTGGTGCCGGCTGCCTCACCACCGATGACTGTATTATAAAGTCCCGTTCGGTTTGCTAGGCCTGCTTCATGGCCAAGAAATGTATTCCGGTTGGCCTCATTGTTATAGCCCGCACTGACTCCGATAAACGTATTTTCAAAGGAGCCTTCGTTGTTATGCCCTGCATTGTTCCCAAGAAAAGAATTGCGATAACCGGTCGTATTCTGCACGCCGGCCTCGTTACCTAAAAAGGTGTTACTATGACCGCTGGAATTGACATAACCTGTCCGATACCCTAAAAAAGAATTAAAACCACCAAGATTGTTGGCACCGGATTCAGCCCCAATAAAGACGTTCCTATTCTGTCCGGCGTTATCTTCTCCTGCGCGATAACCAACGAATACATTGTGCTGTCCCGTGGTGTTAAATTGTCCTGCATGGGGACCAAGGATGGTGTTCCACCCAGCAAAAGAATTTAGCCCTGCATTTCGTCCTATGATAAGCCCTAGGTTAGGACCTATATCCAACCGTGTAGCACCTTGCGCATTTTCATCAAGTACCATCGCTTCCGCTCCGCCGATATCAAATCGGATGATGTCCTCATCGGGGCTCTGCTCTACCTGTACCTGTGTATCATGATCCGCATCTCGCAGTCCATGAAAGTTGTCTGTCAATTCTACCCATGCAGAAGTCGTCCTGTACCAAAAACTTGCGGTCGTGGTATCGTAGACTAAAAGCCCTGTAGCCGCAGAGGCAATTCCCACACGTTGTGCAGTGTTCATGCGGGGTATCAATATTCCTTTCGTTGTGGACTGAATATCCATCATTGCACTTGCAGCGGGAGGGGAACCAACCTCATTAACGGATACGCCCTGGGCAAAGAGACTCTGAGCGGCAAAGAAGGAGAGAAAAAAGAAAAGCGTATGTTTCATAGTCTGAATGAGAATTGGTGGAACGATACCTATTTACACCGTAAATACATAAAAATGGAGTGGGACAATACGACACTACTAAATTGGTCTTCCTTCCCTGATGGTTGTATTTTGATAAGATTAAAAAGTGTAAAAAAGGATAAAAGCAAAATCGGTCCCTAGGTCAATGAGCTTGTTGGAGAGCCGAAATTCTGACATATTTATTCACCTAGTCCCTGAGCCTGCCGAAGGAGAGACAGAATGCTGACATACCTCATTCACTCGGTCTCTGAGCCTGCCGAAGGAGAGACAGAATGCTGACATACCTCATCCACCTGGTCCCTGAGCCTGCCGAAGGGCAGACAGAATGCTGACATACCTCATTCACCTAGTCCCTAAGCCTGCCGAAGGAGAGACAGAATGCTGACATACCTCATTCACCTAGTCCCTAAGCCTGCC
>JAWXAW010000093.1:0-15450 GCA_034439675.1 Saprospiraceae bacterium
CTGGTTCACAACAGGATTTGGGTTTTTCAGCATATACCGTTATACTGAATATGCCTGTGTTACCGTCTTTAAAATCTGCGATCTCTTTTTCGTCAAGGTAGTTTTTCAGGATGTCATCCGGAATCACAATGGCCTTCTCTTTCTGCAAGGTTACATTCGTAAATCCATTGCTATAGATCATGTTGAGATATGCATGCTTGTTGATGGCCCCGGAGACACAGCCTGCGTACATCTCTGCATCTTTACGGAGTGCTTCGGGCAGCTCACCGACGAGGACGATATCAGAAATGCTGAAGTGGCCACCGGGTTTCAGAATGCGGAATATTTCTTTAAAGACACCTTCTTTGTTGGGGACCAGGTTGAGGACACAATTGCTTACAATGACATCCGCTATGTTGGAAGTTAAAGGCATTTTTTCAATATCTCCCTGTCTGAATTCAACATTGTGAAATCCTCTCTTTTCGGCATTGATCCGTGCTTTTTCGATCATAGCAGGAGTGAAGTCGATGCCGATCACTTTTCCGGTCTCGCCGGTTTGTGCCCTGGCGACAAAGCAATCATTGCCTGCACCGCTGCCCAGATCTACCACCACATCTCCCTTTTGAATATGCGCAAATTGTGTTGGCAGTCCACAGCCGAGGCCAAGGTCTGCATCCGGATTATATCCTTCGAGTGTAGTATAGTCATCACTCATGATGTTGTATACTTCTGTGGAGCAGCCGCCTGCACCACAACAAGAAGATTGATTGGTTTCTTTGTCCTGTAGGGCGATTTCGCTATATTTCTGTCTTACGAGATCTTTGAGCTGAGCATCAGTGTTTTGAGTTTGCATCATTGATGTAGGGTTATAAATTAATTATCGTAAAATGACGATGTAATCGGGTAAAAAAATCAGCAGCATTTGTTTTTCTGCACTTCATAACTGTCAAAGAGTCCCTGGATAGCATTTTTAGCAGCATTCATTTCATGATCGTCAATACAGTAGCACACTCTTGCGCCGTCGATGTCGCCTTTGATCAGTCTGGCTTCTTTGAGTTCCTTCAGATGCTGAGAAACAGTGCTCTGAGAAAGGGGGAGTTCATCCACGATATCACCGCAGACACAGGCCTGACGCTGGATCAGGAGTCTGAGAATAGCTACCCTGGCCGGATGGGCCAATGCCTTGGCATAGGTAGCTATCCGGTTGTCTTTTACAGAGAATTCATCTGACTTGGTCGAGCCCATACTTGTGTAATTAATCGTAAAAATACGATTAATATTAATGCGGCGCAATTTTTTTTCAAACCGGGCACAGGCACTGTTGTCCAATCGACAGATTTACCCGGAAGATAGCCCTCCGTTTCTCTCCTTCAGGACTTCTTCAACCTGGCTTAAATCAATATCCTTCGCCCTGAGCAGAACGAGGAAATGATATAACAGGTCTGCAGCTTCATTCTTGAATCGGCCGAGGTCCTGATCTTTTGATTCGATGATGAGTTCAACCGCTTCCTCTCCGACTTTCTGCGCTATAGCATTCATCCCTTTTTGGAAAAGGCGATAAGTGTAAGACTGCTCATCGGAATCTGCAATCCGGTTTCCGATGATTTTTTCAAGTTGATAGATAAAGCCTTTAGCGGAAACCTCCCCAAAGCAGGAGGTGGATCCGGTGTGGCATACGGGGCCCATTGGCACAGCAGTGATCAACAGGGTGTCCTTATCGCAATCGACGCGGATATTTTTTACCTGCAGGTAGTTTCCTGATGTTTCTCCTTTTGTCCATAGTGCCATCCTGCTGCGACTGTAGAAGGTTACTTTGCCGGTCTGGCGAGTGGTCTCCAGTGCTTCTGCGTTCATATATCCGAGCATAAGGACCTGCATGGTCGCTTCATCCTGCACGATCGCAGGGACAAGGCCGTTTCCTTTCGTAAAATCAATATTCATCGTATAGGTATATTTTCTTTTCGCAGATAATGCTTCAGGTCGGGCACACCGATTTCTTCAAAGTGGAAAATACTAGCTGCCAGTGCGGCACTGGCCTTGGTTTGTTCAAAAAGGATTTTGAAATGCTCTTTTAGCCCTGCACCACCGGAGGCGATGACGGGGAGATTGACCCGTTCACAAACAGCCTGTGTTATTTCGAGGGCGAATCCGCTTTGTACACCATCATGATCCATCGAGGTGAGCAGGATTTCCCCGGCTCCCAGGGTTTCCGCTTTTAAAGCCCAGTCTAGCGTCCTGAGATCAGTTGGCGTTTTTCCTCCATGAATGTATACCAACCATTCATCCACAATGTATTTGGTATCAATCGCCAGCACTACACATTGATTGCCCAGCGTTCCGGCAATTTCAGCGATCAGATTGGGGGACTTTACTGCCGCTGAGTTGATACTGACTTTATCTGCCCCTGCCCGTATAAGCACTCTGGCCTCTTCGAGACTGCTGATACCGCCTCCTACCGTAAAGGGAATATTAATCTCATGAGCGATTTTTTCCACCAGGCTGACAAGGGTTTTTCTGTTTTCAAGGGTCGCTGAGATATCCAGAAAAACCAATTCGTCAGCGCCCTCTTCAACATATCTTCTGGATAGTGCAACCGGGTCGCCCGCATCGCGCAGACCGAGAAAATTGACGCCTTTAACGGTGCGGCCATCTTTGATATCCAGGCAAGGGATAATGCGTTTTTTTAACATAATGTGCTCAGTTCCTCAAATGAAATAATACCTTCATAAATGGCCTTGCCAATTATCGCACCCTGGCAACCTAATTGTTTCAGTTGTTCAAGGTCATGTAAGCTATGTATGCCACCGCTGGCAATAAGATGGATCGGCGTGGCAGCAAGGATCTCTATATAGAGGTCGAAAGCAGGGCCTTTGAGCATGCCATCTTTTCCTATATCTGTGCAGATCGCATGGGTTACGCCTTTCCTGGCAAAGGCTGAAATAAAATCAATCACATCGACACCGGTAGCAGCAAGCCACCCATGCGTCGCAATCATCCGTTCCCGGCTATCTGCACCCAGTATAATTTTTTCCGAACCATATCGCTCAACCCAATCCATAAACAAGGCCGGCTGGTCAACGGCTATACTTCCGGCGGTGACCTGATGTGCCCCGCTATCAAAAGCCTTCGAAACATCCTCCGTGCTTTTGAGACCTCCACCAAAATCCACCACCAGAGAGGTTTGCGTTGTAATGTCCTTCAACACATCATGGTTTACGATATGATTAGAACGAGCGCCATCGAGGTCGACCAGGTGAAGATATTTCAACCCGTGCGCTTCCATTCGCTTGGCCATGTCCAGCGGATGCGCGTCATAAACTTTGGAGGTCGCGTAATCTCCTTGTGTCAGTCTGACGCATTTACCGTTGAGGATGTCCATGGCAGGGATGATTCTCATAAGGCGAGGAAGTTTTTCAGAATACGTTCACCGGTCTCAGCCGATTTTTCCGGATGGAATTGTACGGCGAAGAAATTATCGCTTTGCAGCGCGGCGCTGAAGGGTAATATATATGCACAGGTGGCTGTGGTCTGGCTGCAGAGCTCTGCATAGTAGCTGTGGACAAAATACAGATCACTGTTTTCAGGTAACCCTTTAAAGAGCGGACCTCTTAAATCCGTCAATGTATTCCAACCCATATGAGGTACTAGCCCGGCAGGTGGAAACTTTCTGACATCACTATCAAAAATACCTATCCCTGTCGTATCGCTTTCTTCCGAATGGCGGCACATGAGCTGGAGGCCAAGACAAATGCCAAGGAATGGTTGTGAAAGAGACCCGATCGCACCTTCAAGCTCAAGATCAAGCAGATACTTCATGGCGCAACCCGCTTCTCCCACGCCCGGAAAAATGACTTTATCGGCCTTGTTGATGATATCCGCATCACTTGTCACGATGGCCTGTTGGCCCAGTCTTTCCAGTGCATTTTTTACAGACCGCGTATTGCCCGCGTTATAGTCGATGATAGCAATCATAGTATTCCTTTTGTGCTGGGGATGGAGGAATGGGCGGACTTGCGGACCGCTAATGCCGCGGCCCGTGCAAAGGCTTTGAAAATGGATTCAATCTTATGGTGTTCAATCGTTCCTTCCGCTTTTATATTTAGATTGCATTTGGCGTGATCGCTGAAGGATTTGAAAAAATGCATAAACATTTCTGTAGGAAGGTCCCCGATTTTTTCGCGCGCAAAGATAGCCTCCCAGACGAGCCATGGCCTGCCACCAAAATCAATGGCTACCTGTGCAAGACAATCATCCATGGGCAATAGAAAGCCGTAGCGTTCAATTCCCCTCTTATTTCCTATTGCCTTGTAGAATGCTTCACCGAGGGTGATAGCTACATCTTCTATAGTATGGTGTTCATCGATATGCAAATCTCCATGCACCTGAATCCGGAGATCAAATAAACCATGACGTGCAACCTGTTCCAACATATGATCAAAAAAACCTAGTCCAGTGTTGATATGGCATATGCCGCTCCCATCAAGGTTGAGTTCAATTTCGATGCGCGTCTCCAGGGTCTCGCGTAGTATAACGGCAATGCGGGGCCTTGCTGATAGAAACAACCATATGTCCTTCCATGAAATCGTAGTCAGTGCGGCTTCTTCATTTGCTGATGGGCTTAGGTATATGGCCTGGCATCCAATATTTTTTGCGAGTTTAATGTCCGTCAGCCGGTCACCGATCACAAATGAATTGGCAAGGTCATACCCGCTTTTCAGATAATGAGTAAGCATGCCGGTGCCGGGTTTGCGGGTATCCAGGTTTTGGTGTGAAAAGGAACGATCGATCAGGATTTCATGAAAGTGAATGCCTTCATTTCGAAACGCCGTGATTATTTTTTCCTGCACAGACCAAAACGATTCTTCAGGAAAGGAAGGGGTGCCCAGACCATCCTGGTTGGTCACCATGACCAGGAGGTAATCCATTTCGGTCGCGATGCGCGACAGGTGCTGGAAGACCCCCGGATAGAATTCAAGTTTTTCCAGGCTGTCAACTTGTTGATTGGAAGAGGGTTCGATGACGAGTGTTCCATCCCGGTCGATAAAAAGTACCTTTTTCATAGGGTCAATTTTTCAAGTATTTGCATGAGGATGTTGTTTTCTTCCGGTGTGCCGATGGTGATTCTTAGACAGCCTGCCACTTCACGGCTACGGTTACGCGTGATAATTTGATGTTGTAGTAAGGACTGATATACTTGGTCCGCATCATCCATTTTTACCAGAAGAAAATTGGTATCTGATGGGTATAGGTTTTGCACATAGGGTAAGGCAGTCAGGCGGGGCATTAGCTTTTTCTTTTCTGAAAGAATGAGGGCTTTATTGTTTTCAAATCTTTCCTCCTGCGATAATATATCGAGGGCCGCCGTTTGATTGATCTGGCTGATATTGTAGGGTGGTTTTATTTTATCAAAGAGCGCGATGATGTCCTTGTCGGCGAAGGCCATTCCTATTCTTGCTCCGGCTATTCCCCAGGCCTTGCTTAGTGTTTGGGATATAATGAGATTTGGAAAATCGTGTAGTTGATGAATCAAGGAGGCCTTCGAACTGAAATCAATGTAGGCCTCATCGAGGAATACAATTCCGCCGAAATTTCTGATCAGTTCTTCCAGCCCATCCAAGTTATTCCCGGTTGGATTGTTTGGGGAGCATAGGAAAATCATTTTTACATCTTCTTCTTGCAATGCTGCACGAAAGATGCCGGCCATATCTAACTGAAAACGATTAGTCAGTGGAACGGGGATGATGGTAGTATCATGGATGTGGGCCATCACTTCATACATGCCATAGGTTGGCGGACATGTGATGGTCTTGTCTTTGCCGGGGGTACAAAAAATGCGCAGAGCTTGGTCAATCACTTCATCACTGCCATTCCCGATGAAAATATTTTCAACCGGAATGTCCTTGATGCTGCTGATGGCCGCTTTTAAATATTGCTGATGGGGATCTGGATACCTGTTGAGAAGACCAAATGGATTTTCATTGGCATCAAGAAAGATGCCTTCAGTACCATGATATTCATCACGCGCGCTGGAATAGGCTTGGAGTGCCATGATGTTTGGCCTCACCATATTTTCGAGTCTGAACATAGTCTACAGGGTTTTAAGTCGCAGGGTTACTGCGTTTTGGTGTGCGAATAGTTTTTCTTCCTGTGCCATACGTTCGATAGTGGGGCCAAGGGACATTATCCCTTTACGGGTGATCCTCTGAAAGGTTATTTTCTTTACGAAACTGTCTACAGATACCCCGCTGTAGCGGCTGGCATAACCGTTGGTAGGCAGCGTGTGATTAGTGCCACTAGCATAATCGCCGGCACTTTCACAGCTATAGTTTCCAAGAAATACAGAGCCTGCATTGATGATCTGCGCCATCTTTGATGTAGGGTTTTTAACGGCAAGGATTAAATGTTCAGGGGCATAATGGTTGCTAAATGCCATGCATTCATCAATGGATTTAAGCAGGATCACCTTGCTGTGGCGCAATGCTTCCTTTGCTATTTTGATTCTCGGAAGTATTTCCATTTGCGTATGTACTTCCGCCAGGACAGCATCCAACACTTGTTCGTCATCAGACAATAAGACGACCTGGCTGTCGGGGCCATGTTCTGCCTGAGAAAGCAGATCAGCGGCCACAAATGCGGGTTTGCATGTTTGATCAGCGATGATGAGCACTTCGCTAGGGCCTGCAGGTAAATCGATGGCCACGCCCATTTGCAGCGCATATTGTTTGGCTGCGGTGACGTATTGATTTCCGGGGCCAAAGATTTTATCAACGCGTGGGATTTGTTTGGTGCCCCAGGTGAGTGCCGCGATAGCCTGTATGCCACCCACCTTGCAGATATTGGAGATGCCGGCAAGTTTAGCGGCATACAGAATCGCCGGATGAATCAACCCGTTTTTATCCGGCGGAGTGCATAAAACAATTTCTTTACATCCTGCCAGTTGAGCCGGTATACCGAGCATCAATGCGGTAGAAAATAGTGGAGCGGTTCCCCCGGGAATGTATAAACCTACGTTTTCGATAGGCCTGCTTTCACGCCAGCAGTATACACCCTTCATGGTCCTGATGACTTTTGGTTTTTCAATTTGCGCAGCATGAAACCGGTGTATATTTCGTACTGCTCTTTGCATCGCCTTTTTTAAATCCGTTGACAACTTTCCCGAAGCTGCTTTTATTTCCGCGACGGATGTACGGGTCTGAACGATGGAAATCTTATCAAAGCGCCGTGTATATTTTGCAACTGCTGTATCGCCGTTTTTCCGGATTTCTGTAAATATTTTTTCCACGGTGGAAGATAGGTTTGCGGTATCAAGTGATGGCCGTTCAGCGAGTTTAGACCAGCTTTGGATTGCCGGGAATTTTATTTTTCTCATGGAGGGTATTGGTGAAATTTGAGCTTTCATCGTTCGTGCGTTTATACAATCATTTTTTCAATGGGGATGACGAGGATACCTTCCGCGCCATGAGCTTTCAACTGATCTATTATATCCCAGAATTCGTCTTCCTTGATGACTGAATGCAAGCTCGACCAACCCGGGGTGGAAAGTGGGAGGATGGTGGGGGATTTCATGCCGGGCAGTATTTGACATATGCCCGGTATGGCAGTATCTGGCGCATTGAGCAGGATATATTTATTTGCTGAGGCATTGCGCACCGCCCTGATTCGGAACAATAATCTTTCAACAATTTTGACTTTTTCCGGATTGAGGCTAGGATTAGAGATCAGAATGGCCTCACTTCGGGTCACGATCTCAGCCTCCTTCAGCCCATTGAGCATCAGGGTGCTGCCCGTACTCACGATATCAAAGATGGCATCAGCAAGACCAATACCGGTAGCGATTTCAACGCTGCCACCGATTTCTTCAATCTGGACATCGATCTTGTGAACCTTGAAGAAGTGACTGAGAATCGAAGGATAGCTCGTGGCGATTTTTTTATCCCTGAACCATGAAAGTCCTGAATACACCTCGTCCTTCGGGATCGCAAGGACGAGCTTGCAGGAGGCAAATCCGAGTTTTTCAACCTGGATGACTTCTTTGCCTTTTTCCCAGACCTCGTTTTCACCCAGTATGCCTATATCCGCTACACCTTGTTCAACATATTGCGGTATATCATCATCGCGGAGGAAGAGCACTTCTACTGGAAAATTGTCTGCTGTAGCTTTTAGCTTACGGTCCCCGTTCGAGATCTTGATGCCGCAATCCGCCAGCAGGGCCAGGGATTTTTCACTTAAGCGCCCGCTTTTCTGGACGGCGATTTTTAGGTTACTCATTTGTTTAGGTCTGGTCTGAGTAAACCGGGATTGTTGGGCAATAAAAAACCCGTCCGGAATAATCAGACGGGTTTACAAAAAGATATTATTTACATATCATGCCAACCACGCCTGCGCACAATGATGACAATGATGATGAAGATTCAGATTATTGATAATCATTTTATTGAATATTATGGTTCAAAGGTAATGCGATTTAAATACCAGCCAAATTTATTGACCATTTTATTTCATTTTGCTCAATAGGTATCCCGGGAAGGGATCACCTACAACAACTGCAGCTATCTCATTGTTCAATAAATGATTTGGCAATTCCCAATGGCCGCATGATATACCTCTTCTTATTGACATGACCTTGCTGGCGGGTGAGAATGTCATCCAGCGTCGCGATGGTTCTGACGATATATTTTCCTTTGTTGAGCATGACACATTCAGCACGACCACTCATGGCGGCATCTGTAATTTCAGACCGGGTGGCATAGCCTGTTTTGTTGAGGGTCTCCAATACCTGTGTAGCCCAGATGACAGGTACATGGGCAGCTTCACAGATCCAGAGTATTTCTTCCTGTATTTCACTTAATCGTTCGAAGCCAATTTCAACAGCCAGATCTCCGCGGGCGATCATCACCCCCAACGCTTCATCCTTCATCCCGTTGATCAGCAGTGCGGGCAGATGCTGGACAGCAGATAAGCGCTCGATCTTCAGGATGATGGCTGGCTTGTGACGTGGATTGTATTTAGAAATCTCCTGACGGAGCAGTTCTATATCCGATGGGTTACTGACAAAGGAATACCCAACCATATCAGCATGTTCACACATAAATGGAATATTGACTTTGTCTTCCGCTGTCAGGGTAGGAATGGTAATCTCTGAATCAGGTAAGTTGATGCCTCGTTCGGGTTTTAAAAAATGTTTTCTCGCAGAAATCCTGACGATTTTTACGGTTATCTGACCAGGTTTTACGCTGGTGACCCTGGCTTCAAACTTGCCGTCGTCAAAAAATATGTGCTCGCCTTCTTTGACCATTTCCAGCAGTTCTTTTGGTTCGATGTTGAGCACATCAACTTTTGGTTTATGTTTTTTTCCCTTTAGCTCAGATGCTTTGACATGACTCAGGATTAGTTCAGTTCCTTCTTTTACAGGTAACTCATGGTCTTCATTTTTTTTCAGTGCATGGATGCTTTTGATCCTGATTTTAGGACCAGCAAGATCCATGTAGATTTTACAATTTCTGCCGGTCTTGGCCATTGCTTTTTTAAGCAGGGAGATCATTTGCAACCAGACATCAGGAGTGTCATGGGCACAATTGATGCGCGCGATAGACATACCCTTGTTGAGCATTTCTTCCATCAACTTGCGGTCCTGCAGCATCTCGGATGAAAAAGTAACCATGATATGGGGCCTGTCCTGATTTGGAAATAAGCCAAGCAATTCTTCCGCATGGAGTAATTGTAACCTGGAGGCTACTTCAAAGTTGCAGGCAGAAACTTTCTTCGCATCCGCCACTTTATCCTCCAGCCAGTGTAAGACATTTTGTACTTGTGAAAGGGTGTGACTCTCTGAATTCGTCAGGGAAGATAATCCGATATGGTGAAGGTATTCTTGTATTTCCCGGATTTCATTGCTGCGTAGGACCAAGTAATGTATCAGGTTGGCTCCGCTGTGTTTAAAGTGATCATGGAGCTCTTCCAATAAAGGTGAAAACTTGCGTTCTGCTTGTTTCATCTCTCTCACAATCGCAGAAAGCCGTTTACCTACTTTTGTCCGTGTAAGCCCATGAAGGGTAGTTTGCCGAATCTTGTTTTTAGTCATGACGCCTGTTTCTTCTTACCAAAAAATCTGATAACCATTCCTTTTCCTGAATGATACTTGCCCTCTTGTTGCATAATCTCTTCTTCCTTTAATGCGATGAAATCCACATCAGGAAAATCAAGTTTTATCATGTTTATATCATAGAGCATATCCGCATGGCCGGGGCCGCCGGCCTTTGGATTGATGTGCTGATATGCAGTATGGTTTTTGCTGTAGGCCTCGAAAATCAGTATGCCTCCAGGCTTTAGATACTCCATCAGGTGACGATGATAAATGGAAATCAGCAGGGCTTCAAAATGAGCATAGATCAGTCCAATTGCATCAAAGGTATTACCTGGATAGGATATCTCTCCGCAGTCACCAATGGTGTATTTAATTTTTACATCATGTTTACGTGCGAGCGATTCTGCCTTTTGTTTCCCTTGTCCACTTATATCAAACGCATAAACGTCCCACCCAAGTGAGGAGGCATATAGGGCATTACGTCCTTCGCCTTCTGCAGGTAAAAGTATCTTTCCTGGGGTAAGGTCTCGGATGGTGTTTTTGAAATACGCATTCGGTGTGTCACCGTACGCATATCCCTCCTGGCTATAGCGCTGATCCCAGAACGCTTTCATCACGAATACAATCTACATGCCTGTGATGGACAAGCACTACTAACCAAAAAGTGGTGGTGATTTTGGCTTGATTTGCTGAAGACATGACAGTACAACAACTTTCCTTAGTAAAGGTATAAAACTTTGTCGTTGTGTTTTTATGCTGCCGGAAACTTTACATTGCATTCATGTATAGAGGCAACGGTTTATAGGAGTGAATGTTTCCAGGAGAATGAAAAAGGGTTTCAGGCCAAGATAATTAAAGGTTATTTTCGATTCGATTCCGGGCAAAAAAAGGACATCGTATCGATGCCCTTTTCAATTTTAAATAGATTGTTGTGCCTGCTATAATTTAAAAAAATCTCTAACCCTAGCCACGGTCTGTGGATCTGTCAATTTTTCAGCGCTTCCCAAAGTGATTTTCTTGCTTTTAAAATGTTGATCATCATGAAGGAAATTCAGAAATTCTTCTTGTGATTTACCTGGACCGAAAATAAAGACCTCATCATATTTTAGCAAATGACTGGCAATCGTTTTGAAGTATTTACGATTATCTGTTTTCTCGGCATTATTATAGGCATGTTCGCCTTTGTCACCATGGTATTCACCTGCAACTATTTTCTCTTCCTGAATGGAGAACTCACCGCTTTCCGCTGTTACGAATATAGCATTGCGGTGATCCATCCATACGCCGGCATATTCTTTTTGATGTTGATCTTTCATGTTAATTATTTGTTTGAAGTTCGAAATGTAAAATTAGTCCTTTTAGAAGGGAAACACCAGTTTTTATTTAAAGTTTCAGGAAGTGAGAGTTCCACTTGATTCAATTTATCTCCCAGGTGTCTTATGCCCTCTGTTAAAAACGAAGGTGAAGGCGAGAAATAATCGCTAAAGTGTAGGAATGGATATCCCTTAGTTTAATTGGCTTTCAGGAAACTGTTTATTGCCTTTATGACCTCTTCAGGTTGTTCTTCTTGAGGAAAATGACCCGAGGATTCCAGCCTAAGCACTTTAGCCAGGGGAAATCCTGAAACAAATTTTTCAAGAATGTGCAGTTTGATCACCGGATCTTTCATGCCCCATATAAAGAGTGTCGGTTTGACCTCCAGGACAGTTTTAGCATTCCACAGGGATTCGAACCAATCCTGATCATCGAGCAATGACCTCGCAAAAGCCAGTGGGCCATTTCTTTGCGTCCTGTCGCCAAATGGCATCGTATATTGACGTAATAGGTGTTTAGACAATTTGTGGTCACCAAAAGATTTCGGAAGAATATAGCGGGCGGAGAAATTTAAGTACCGGTAGAGAAAGGGGAGAAGCGGACTCTTGAGTATGCTGCTCAGCTTAATAAATTCCGGATCATCCTTGCTGCTCCAGAGCCAAGAATTGAGGATAACAAGCCGCTTCACCATGTCCGGATATTTTATGGCGAAATTCAAACCGATAGGTCCGCCGAAATCATGCACAACAAGTGTAAAATCTTTTAATCCTTTGTCAAGGATAAAGTGTTCCAGTGTCTTGCTGTGATTGATAGTGGAGTAGTCATATATATCGGGTTTATCTGACAACCCAAACCCGATATGATCCACCGCAATGCACCTGTGGGTTTTGCTCATTGCTTTAATGCATTCGCGGTAATCAAAACTCCAGGAGGGGGTGCCATGGACAAAAAGGATGATTTCTCCTTGACCTTCATCAATGTAATGCAGTTTATATCCATTTATCTCCATATAATGCGCTGTGAAGGGATACGTTTTTTGATCAAGCCAGTAAGGTTCCATCTATATGTTTATATCGATTAGTTTTCTAATGATTTTAAAAACTGTTCCTTAAATGCCCGTCCGATAGGAATCACTTTATCCCCTATTTCAAAGTCGAGCGCTGTAAAAGCTGTTATTTTATTTTTAGAGATGTATACCCCCAGAGCGATGATCGCATAATCCCGGATGATGTTTTTCATCATTTTGGTAGCAGGCATGGGGTGGTGCTGACCGGTGTCCAAGAAGTAAAATAACTCCTGCCATTTGATGCGCATAAAGAAAACAATTACACCCACTGCAATGATCCACAGGATACAGATGGTCCATGGGTCTGTTTTCAGCTATCGCGGTACTACACAATATTGACTTTAGCAGCTTAAAGGTAAGTCCTGCAAGATGAATGGATAACGGAGCATCCGGGTTTTTTCCTATTTTGACAACTCAAATTAAACGTTTATGCGTATTCCGGGAGAAGAAGGAAAGGACGGACAGGAAGGCGATGGCAACTCTTCAGGTCAGTTGCCTGGTAGATATAAGTTTAGTGAAATGAAGATCCATTCCTCCGATGAGTGGATGGCCGGTTCCACCAAAAAGTACCGGAAAGTTTTTGACCGGTTTGAAACGACCTATCTGCGTGTTGAAATTTCGTTTTTCAATAAGTTATTCGACGAGGCAGAATGGGAAGCCTCTATCCGGTCAAAGTGTTTTTTTGTTAATGGCAGCCAGAAGAATGAACTCTCCAACTTCGAGGAGAAACGTAAAGTGCTGAAGGAAGAGAATATTGTTTTTGTACGGCATTCCTGGGGTAACGCTACACCAGGTGATTACTGGCGGAAAGGAAGCTATGTGTGGGAGGCTTATATCGACGAGGTTAAGATGGGGGAGACGACCTTTTATATCGAGGACGTAGGTGATCTTCCGGCAGGGCTCAATCATTATTTTGATCTCGAGTCCATCAGGTTATTTGAGGGGGATGGTCAGGCTTCCACGCTGCCTGAAAAAAAATATGTGAAGAAATTCGGCCAGAAGGATACGCGCTTTGTATGGGGAGAATTCAACTTCAAGAACAAAACCTCCAAGGATTATTTTGCAGAGATTTTCTTCCTTTACGCAGATGCCGATGGCCAGCCAAAAGGGAGTCAGAGTTATATGACGTACGTTCCACCTGACACCGCCGGACAGGCATATTCAGTATATGCCGGATGGGGCAACGTTCAACCCGGTTCATGGCACAATGACCGGTATACAATGGAGATTATTTTCATGGATACGCACATTGCCACCGTACCATTCGAAGTTGGAGATGGTTTTGAGGAAGGTGGGGCTCATGTGATCACAGACAAAGGACAAATATTGGCTCAAGCGGTTGCCTCATCAACAGGAACGAAGACAGCATCCTTGGAAACACTATTGAGGGAGAGTCTTGAAGAACTCAATCTGCTTACAGGATTGGATAAAATCAAGACGGAGGTAAATGAGATGGTCAGTCTGGTAAAGTTTTACCAGGAAACAGGGAAAGATGTGTTGAATAAATTTTCATTACATACCGTCTTCACCGGTAATCCAGGCACCGGCAAAACAACAGTAGCGAGAATACTGTCAAATATTTACAAGGGACTTGGTATCCTGGAGAAGGGACATCTTGTCGAAGTGGATCGTGAGGGGCTGGTGGCCGGATATATCGGGCAGACGGCGATCAAGACAGGTGAAAAAATCAATGAGGCGATGGGGGGTGTTTTGTTTATAGACGAAGCATATTCACTCGCGCAGGAAAAAGGATCTCCATATGATTTTGGCGGAGAGGCGATTCAGATTATCCTGAAGCGGATGGAAGACCTGCGTGGGAAGTTTGGAGTCATTGTGGCCGGCTATACGCACAACATGCATGGGTTTATCAATTCCAATCCAGGGTTGAAATCCAGATTTGACAAATATTTTTACTTTGAGGATTACACCCCTGACCAAATGTTTATCATTGCCCTTTCGATGTATCGCAAGGAGGGTGTGATGCCTGATGTGGATGCGGCCACGCATTTGAAGGGATATTTTACGGTGCTGTTTAATCACCGGGATGAATTTTTTGGAAATGCCAGGACGGTGCGGCAGATTGTGGCTGAATCCGTCAAAAATCAGAACCTCCGACTTGCTGCTATCAGGAAAGAAGAACGTACACCTGACCTGATGTCTACTATTATCCTGAATGATGTGAAGGAATTTGATCCGAAGAATGTCAGTGGTGGGAAAGCGAAGATTGGGTTTAAGTTCTGAAAAAAGTAATTTTACTTAATCCCAGACATAGCGTTCGTCATATTCCACTTGATACTTGTGCAGCATACCCCTGAATTCATCCTGGAACGTTTTTTTTCGATGATGTTCTTTTTGATTCTTTATATAAGAAGTTACCCGATCTACTCCTTTAGGATTTACGGAGAACGCACCATATCCATCTTGCCAATAAAAATTAGAGTAACCTGGGCCCTTGGGTTTTATCCATTTGGAAGAATGAGATTTTACTTCTTCCACTAATTTCATCAATGCTATTTTTTTGGAAAGCAGGCACAGGATGTGGATGTGATCAGTGAACCCACCGACGATGAGCGGCTGGCATTCAAGTGCCTTGCAAATTCCACTCAGGTATTTGTGAAGTTCATCTTCGACAGGTGGGAGGATCAGGGGTTGCCTGTGCTTCGTACTGAAGACGATATGAATATAGTTTTTGACTAAGGATTGTCCCATACTGGTGAAGTATTTAGTGACAGGACTAAATTAGGGGTTGGGAGGATATGGTACATGATTTTTATTGATGAGCCTTGCCCATCGTCGAGGGGCTGAACCCCTCGCAGGTAGATAGCGCCCCTTCGGGGCTTGGGCATGATGAGCTGCGCACATCATGTGTGCGATGGGCTTCACCCATCGTTAGGGGATGGCGCCCCTTCGGGGCTTAAGAAAAATCCTAGCCCTGAAAGGGCATGATGCAGCATCACAGGGTGCAGGCCTGTGAGCAAGCAGGAAGCAAGTCCCTTTAAGCCCTGAA
>JAWXAW010000094.1:0-6234 GCA_034439675.1 Saprospiraceae bacterium
AGTGAGAAGTGAGAAGTTTGTAGTGAGAAGTTTGTAGTGTGTAGAAAACTGACTATATAACGTTACTTATTCGTCTACGCTTTTGAATCATCAGCACATTAGCAGATCAATATATAAACACATCAACATATAAGCATATAAACCTATAAACACATCCACTTTTCAATTTTTGCCAAAGGCATTTCGAAGCAGCGTTTTCTCCAACCAATAGATTAAAAACACATATACCAATATCAAACCGGTATTGACCAAAAGTACAATCCCAATCTGACCAACATAAAACCCACGCAGCCATTCCATCAAAAAATACATCAGCATAGCACCGACGATCCATCCTGCGATTCGACCTATTTTATAAGGTATCGGATAATACTTCTGTCCAAGGAGATAAGCTGATACGACCATAAACAAATAACACACCAGAGCAGTCCACGCAGAACCAATAACACCCATGGCGGGAATCAGCAAAAAACTTAATCCGATGGTGATGGCTGTACCAATACCGGCTATCCAGGCGCCGAATATGGTCTTGTCTGCGAGTTTGTACCACACGGAGACATTGTAATAAATACCGAGTAGTAAAAAGGAAACTAACAATATGGGAACGACCTCAAGTCCTTGTCTGAAATCCTCGCCAAGTAACAACTGGAATAGGTCTATATACGCCAGGATCATCAGCATCATCAACGAACCAATGATCGTAAATGCAAGAGCCACATCTGCGTAAACCGACCGTGCATCATCCCTCTCTTTGTGCGCAAAGAAGAAAGGCTCTGCGGCATAATTGAATGCGGTCGTAAACAAGCTCAGAAGGATAGCGAGTGAAGCCGCCGCGGCATAGATGCCCCCATTGGACAAGTTGCTGTTCGTGTCTTCCGGTAGTAAATATTTCTGAAAGGCAATGGAAGAGTATTGATTAATCACACCAGCGAAGCCAACGATCACCAATGGCCATGAATAGCTGATCATTTTTTTTAGAAAGCCCCAATCCCAGCGTAATGGCTGATGACGCATCAGGGGGAGCAACAACCCAAAAGTGATAGCACTCGCGAGCAGGTTGCTCAGGATGACATAAAATATGATGTCATCTTTATTGAACCATTGAGTTAGCCAGATATTAGTTGTTGACAGCCAGGGCAACAGTTCAACAAAAAACAATACAAGGAGTATATTGAGAAAGATAGATCCTAGCTTCAGTGCGAGAAACCGCATTGGTCTGTTTTGCTGTCTGAGATTAGCAAAAGGAACAGCAATCATCGTATCAAAAAATAATACGCCTCCGAGCATAAGAAGGTGAGTGGTCATATCGGGATATTCCATCCATACCGCTACTTCAGATCTGAATATCAGCAACAAGAGGAAAAATAGCCCTGCAAAAAAAGTCAGAAAGGACATCGACATAGCCGCGACAGCAGGCCTGTCTTCTTTAGCATACCTGAAATAGGTAGTCTCCATCCGGAAGGTGAGCAACACCAGGATTACGGCCACATAGAAGTAGAGATCTCTGTAAATACCAAACTCGTTTGGACTGACTACCCTGGTGAGGTAAAGGGTAAAAACGATATAATACAACACCCGGCTGAGGATATAGCTGAATCCGTAAATGGCGGTCTCGCCGGCGAGTTTGCGTAGAAGGGACATATTCTGGGGGTGAAAATAGGGAAGAAGTGTGAGAGAGTGAGAGAGTAAGAAAGTGAGACAGTGAGACAGTGAGAGAGTAAGAGGGGTAGTGGCGGGATGTGAGTGGTGTACCTCTTCAACCAGCTTCTTAAGATTACTGAGACTGCCTGAATTCCTATTTAACCAGTGAAGTGAACCTTACCAGGTTTGATGGCCTGAATATCCAAGTGACTGACTGCCAACAATTCGGGAATCATATCACGTCTTTTTGTCCATACCTGGCCGGGATTAAGGATGAGGCTATCCATAGTCAGGGCAAATTCGAAATACTTACTGTAATTCAATTTCCCGGCACAATTGGCTATGCAGTCGGTATAGGTAGAATCAGTAAAGCAACCTGTTAATTATAATTCATTATTAGCTATACTGCAGACTCCTTTAACATAATAATCATAGTGATAGGCACAAGGATCTCCCTGAATGATCAGGTCACCCCATTCCATAAGCTTGAGTTGAAAGGTGGAATCATCCTGTTTACGTAAGGACGTATAATTGCTTCCACTATATAGACCAATGTTCAGTTCAACTTCAGTCCAGGTGTTGAACAAGGTGGGCGCTAATAATCGGTCTGCTTTGTCGCATGCAACCAAAATCACAACGCTAAGTAGTAGACAGAAAAAAAATGACGGTCTCATCTTTATAGCTTTATTTGCAGATTGACTACTTATAAAAATCGGAGACGATGATGAAGATACATCAAATTGTCTGAAAATGCACCATTTAATGCTCTACCAAAACAAAGAGTCATCCTTAGTTTAGTCCAATCAACTTTCAATCACATTTTATCATATCACATGTTTTCCTAAGATCCTGTTTCTTTTCCAGCTTATAGATCTTGATGTCCCTCCTTCATCTTCGGGATTTAAATTAGATTTACACCTGCCTGAATCACGGATAATTCATTATGATTTTTTATACTCAGGAAACTTCGATTGGTATTGTTCTCGCCACCATACCTGCAATTGCGGGTGTGTATATGTTTTATAAAACGCCTTATCGCAAGGAGGCCTTTTACCTGCTGCTTCTGAGCGCTTTATTGCTTCGCCTGCTGATGGCGGTCATCGATCCTTATCTCCAGAATTGGGATGAGCGGTTCCATGCCTTGGTGGCAAAGAGTATGATGGAGGATCCATTCAAGCCAATGTTGATTAAGCACCCGCTTTTTCCTTATCATTATGGAGATTGGTGGAACTGTCACATCTGGGTGCATAAGCAGCCCTTGTTTCTTTGGCAGATGGCCCTGTCCATGAAAATCTTTGGAGCAACCACTTTTGCCATACGACTCCCCTCGGTGATCATGGGGACCATTGCCGTCTGGATGATCCGGGAGATAGCACAACGATGGTCAAAGGATGAAGAAACCTCCTTTTTAACCGCATTACTCGTGACCACCTCCTGGTATGGGTTAGAAATGACTTCAGGATGGATGAGTCTGGATCATAATGACTTCACCTTTTATTTTTATATCACAGCCGCTATCTGGGCTTTAACAAAACATGTCAATACCATGAAATTGTGGCCATGGGGTATCGTCACCGGCGTTTTTATAGGGTGCGCTGTGCTGGTTAAATGGCTTACTGCTTTTCTTGTCTTTGGAGGCTGGGGTTTATATATCCTTATTTCGCCGCTGTATCGCTCCTCGTTCATTTATTACCTGCACATTTTCATTGCCTTCCTCGTTTCAATATTGGTTTTTGGGCCATGGCAGCTATACATCATGAAGGTGTTTCCTTTGGAAAGTGCAGCAGCTTATGCTTACAATAAGATGCACATAATGAAAGACCTGGGCCATGAAGGTCCGTGGTATTTCCACTTCAAAATGTTGCCGTATGTCTATACCTGGCCATTAGTGGTCATGCTGGTCGTTGGGTTGATCGCGCTGCTTTTCTCCAAAACGGCCAACAAAAAATACACTGTCATTTTTCTGGCGATGATCTCAGTCCTCTTCGGATTCTTTTCGTTTGTCGCCACCCGGATGCCTGCATTTGTTTTTCCGGTTTCAGGTCTGATTTTCGTGATGATGGCATTTGGGATTGCCGCTCTCACCCGAAAATCAGAAGCCATGGTCACCAAAAATACCGGCCAATCAAAATGGCTTCCATGGGTTGCAATCATCGCAGCCTTCATCTGCCTGCAACCCATGGAGATGATCAAGCACCGTGATAAAACGCACGAATTCCGTAACCTCAAATTACAACACACCAAAGTCTACAAAGAAATAAGCGATGACATCATCAAAAACTATGTCATCATCAACTGTCCCCCACACGAAAATCTGGAACTCATGTTCTTCCGTGGTGGAAATGCTTTCCTGTCTTTTCCGGAAGAGAAAGTCCTTGATTCGTTGCAAGGAGCCGGTCATCGGTTTGCCGCGTTTAAAAACACCCCTACTCACCCGCTGTTGGACTATATACTCAATGACCAGGAAATACTGTTGATTGAAGAGGAGCTCCGGTGAATGGTGAGTGATGAGGATGAGTGATGAGTGATGAGTGATGAGTGATGAGTGATGAGTGATTTGCAGCCTTGTGCTGCAAATAAATTAACCGCTCGTTTAAGTCTCTGACTTAAATGCAATATTTTCTCGTCTCCTGACGATCTTGTATCATCTTTTGGATGCGATCGAATCAGCCCCGACAGAAGATGCGCCCCTACGGCCTATAGAAAATTTATATCAATTGTGTAGCCACATTCAAAGCATTAATTTTCAACTCTTGCTTTTTATCATTAACCAATCCTTTACCACCATAGGACATGGATATATTTCATCTGCCTTTCATGAATCGGTTATATCAGTGATATGTATATTATCTTCACACAGCCCAAACCACAACTGAATACTGATTACTACCTTAACTTCTTACGCTCTCACTGTCTCACCCTCTTACACTTCTCACGCTCTTTTATGAATTCATTCACCTTTCTCTTTGACCTCCCCGCCTACCAGGCCGACCGCACCCCACAGCGCGTAGCGGGAGCTATGTGGCGTCAAGGGATCAAAGAAGAAATTGCTTCGGAGCAATTTGTACTCCTTATACAAAAGATCGCAACTCAATTGATACAACGGGGCGTAAAAAAAGGAGAGCGGGTGATCATTCTCACCGACCGGTACAGCATCAAATGGCTTGCAACAGATATGGCCATTATGGCAATCGGCGCCATTTCAACACCATTACACCATCCGGTAAAGAAAAGAGAACTTGACCTGATCCTCAAACGGATCGAACCTGTCATCATCATTCACACCGGTAATGTTGAAGTGGATGAATTCGCCGGTCTTAAGGGGATCTTGCTTGATGAATTAACATCCTCATCCTATATCCTAGAAGAAAATGATCTGAAAAATCTGGAAGATATCAGGAAGAGCCTTGAGCCAGATGATATCGCAACGATCGTGCACACGTCCGGCTCCTCTGGTGAACCCAGGGCGGTATGTCTTTCGCATCATAATGTCGTATCGAATGTCCTGTCTGTATTGTCCATCGTACCTTTTATTCCAGGCACCAGGGTCATGAGTTTCCTGCCGTTGAGTCACATCTTCGAGCGAATCGTTTGTTATGTCTACATTGCTTGTGGAGCAAATATTTATTTTCTGGAATCATATCGGAATGCACTCTTTGCACTGAAAGACATTCGACCTCAATATTTTACCAGTGTGCCCCTCATCCTTGAACGTTTTGCTTCAATTCTTGAAGAACGCATCGAAGAAACATCCTGGTTTACACGCTGGGCTTATCGATCATGGGAAAAAACTGAACGAGGTATTCTGTCACATCTTGGCAGTCTCATCGCTCATGAGTGGATCATCAAACGATGGAAGCGATCCATGGGTGGCAAACTCAAAGGGATCGTATCTGGAGCTGCGTACCTCGATCCCAAAGTGGAGCGGCTCTATCATCGCAGTGGCATTAAAATCCGGCAAGGGTATGGACTGACAGAAGCTTCACCCGTCATTGCCATCAACCGATTCGAACCCGGGGGGTATCAAAAAGGCACAGTTGGCCTGCCGATACCCGGTGTTAAGGTAGAGATTGCTGACGATGGTGAAGTACTCGTCAAAGGGCCTAATGTGATGCTTGGCTACTATAAAGACGAAGAAGCCACAGGCCTCGCTATCAAGGAAGGATGGCTACATACCGGGGATATCGGTCGATGGGTAAAAGAAGATTTCCTTGTCATCACTGATCGCAAGTCAAATATTTACAAACATGCTTCCGGAAAATTTATCGCCCCTGCACAAATTGAATCCCTACTTGTCCACCATCCACTCATACATGAAGCTATGATCATTGGTTTTCAACGACCTTATACTATCGCTTTGATCATACCTCACTTTGATGGGCTAAAGAGAGTATGTGCAGAAAAAAATATTCACTGGACTGCACCGGAATATATGATTCACAACACGCTTGTCATCCAGATGTATCGTGACCTCTTAGACAATCTAGGACTGCACAGCCACGAGCGGATCGAAAAGTTTATCCTACTCGCTGATACGTGGAGTCCGGAAAATGGTTTGCTGACAGCTATGTATAAGCCGAGAAGGAAGGAAAT
>JAWXAW010000095.1:0-22825 GCA_034439675.1 Saprospiraceae bacterium
AACAAGTCAACAGTTAAAGTTGGTAGTCAATAGTCAACCAATAGTTGGTAGTTAATAGTTTCGATGGCTGTTAGTCTGTTGGGCACAATCAGTTTCGCATAGGAGGCGGGTATGGCCTTTTCCTAATGTTGCAAAAGAAAATATCCAGGTAGATTAAATGGATGCATAGAAACTTCGAAGTGAGTCATTCCATCTTTTAAATCAACTCGCCACCGCAGCTGCTGCCGGAGCCTGCTGTACAACCATAGCAGTGTTGATTGACTACAATGGATCGGGATGCAAGCGTGTCGATGTCGAAGTCGTTGATATGGTTTTTGGTGGAGGCGATCTTGAGATCAAGCATCTGATTGAAGTCGCAATCATACAGATATCCATCCCAGCTTATACTGATTGTATTTCTGCACATTAGGTTTTGAATCGTAGCCGGATTGAACGCTTCGATCAATGACTGCATGTATTGTTCATAGTTACCTGATTCAAGCAGAAAGTCCAGAAACCGGCTGATGGGGAGATTGGTGATGGCATAGAGGTGGTTAAACACAATTTGGTATTTTCGGGAGAGTTGTCGTTTGAACTCCTGTTCAAGGACAGATTGATCTCCGGGTAGAAAGGCTCCTGAAGGATTGTGCACCAGATCAAGTATGAGTCCTGACTCAGGTTTGCCATACCCGACATCATTGAGCATCCTTATGGCCCGAATACTATCATCGAAAACACCATCACCCCGCTGATGATCGGTGTGGAGTTTGTAAGTGGGGTAGCGAACAGATCAGATGGACTTCCTGGTCAGCAAAAAACTGAAGCAGATCATTGTATTTCGGATTAGAAACAATGATGGTGAGATTGCAACGATTGATGATATGGCAATTCAGTTTCCTGCACTCCATTACAAACCACCTGAAATGGGTATTGAGTTCAGGGGCGCCCCTCGTGATGTCGATGGTAGAAATAGACAGCCTCCGGATAATATCAAGACACTTTGATAATAAATCCTTGCTCATAGCCTCCGTGCGATCCGGGCCTGCATCGACAAGGCAATGTGCGCAGGATTGATTGCATTGTTTTCCAATGTTAATCTGGAGAATCTCAAGTGCACCAGGGGATAGCCGCGGATAGCCGGCTCGCTCAAGCGAGGAGCTGAATGAAGAATGATTTGAAACATGAGCATCATGTTGATTCAATACTTCGAGCTGATGGAGGGTGTCAGCTAAAGGACTGTGTCTCGATGCCAGTGATTTTCCTGCTTGTTTGATAGCCATAATTTACATCACGACTTGTTTCACCTGGTTCATCATCATCACAGAGTTGACCAGGCTGGCGCCTGCGCGAATAGCTGCTGATACATGGACTGCTTCCATCATCTGTTCTTCATCCGCACCCTTGGCAAGACAGGTTGAGGTGTAGGCGTCAATGCAATAAGGGCATTGAACTGTATGCACAAGAGCAAGCGCAACGAGGGCTTTTTCTCTTTCGGTCAGCGCGCCTTCCTTGACACTTCGTTGTAGTATTCAAAGATTTTTTTACCCATTTCTTCCTGGAATTCGGTGATGTTTCCAAATTTTTTAAGGTCTTTGGGTTGGAAGTATGTTTTTTGACTCACGGCATTGTGTTATTAACAATAACGTCTATTTGATGTTTGAGCAAAGATTGGGTTTTTCGGGGAGACTTAAGGGTGGGTGGTGAGTTTGTTTGGGGCCAAAATTAGGATTCTCAGGTAGGGGTTTAAAATTTTGAACCCCTACCTGAGAATCCTAATTTTGATAAAAACAATTATTAAGCTTTCTGCACTCTGTGCCTTTCCATTTTGCCCCCTTGTCCATGCGGGCGCTCCCACTTCGATTGTCTCATAAGCATCCTTGTCCTCCCGCTTAGCGCAGCGCCTGTATGCGCGCAACCCTGGTGAAAAAGGAGATTAACTTTGAATTTTTCTCGTTAGTCTTTTCCGCCTTTTTAAGCCTGTTTTAAGGCCAAGTAACAAAAGGACATTACATTTGTTAGGAGGCAGGTAATGCAGACAATCACATCCACATCCGTATTCCATCAGGTGACTACTTTCGAGATCGAAGATCTGGCGTATAAGGCTATACTCTTCAATAGCTGTCTGGATCCACTTTTCACTGATTTTGGATGTTCGAGTATCTTTCAGCTCAAAGCTTACCACAAGGCTCTGGAGTCTGCCCCGCCAGAAAAAATGAATTTCTGGTATGTCCGCCTTGAGCACGAATATAAGCTGGCGGGTATGCTTTGCTTCCAGGTCAAGGACTTTAATCCCGGTGATAGTCTTAAAAACCAGGTGAATGGTAATCTTGTCCGGGCGGCCAGATATAAAACAGCCTCCCTGATCAACCTGAGTGTGTTATGTCTCGGCAACACATTGGTTACCGGTGATTATGGTTTCTGTTTCCAGCCATGGATAACCGACCGGATGCAAACGATACTGATGATGGAGACAATTGACTGGATGCTCACCCTGAAATCATTCAAGAAAATCGGGCTTGTGTTTGTCAAGGATTTTTCAAAAGACATCTTCAGCGAGATTCCTGATTCACCCTATTGCCAAAAATATCATGCGATTGATACCCAGCCCAGCATGATCATGGATATTCCTTCAGGCTGGGGCAACTTTCAGGGATACCTCAATTCTTTGAAATCGAAATACAGGATCAGGGCAAATAAAGCTATACAAGTAGCCAAGGAACTTGAGTGCATTGAACTGAATGCTTTGGAGATTAAAGAAATGGAACCTGAGTTGCATCAATTGTACCTGAAAGTAGTTGATGATGTAGGTTTTAACCTTTTTATTTTATCAAAAGGGTATTTCAGTGCGCTCAAGAAATCACTTGGAGATAAATTCAGATTATGGATTTATAAAGACCGGGGAGAATTGATTTCCTTTTTCACGGTGTTTGAGGATGGAGACATCCTGGATGCCCATTTCCTCGGTTATGATCCTGAAGTCAACCACAAGTATAAACTATACCTGAATATGCTCCTGCGGATGATTGATTTAGCCACGACCAGGGGATTCAGGCAACTTCAGCTGTCCAGGACTGCCACAGAGATCAAGAGTTCTGTTGGAGCCCACGGCGTGCCCATGTGGGCCTATATGCGGGCCCCCAACAGGACCTTTAACTGGTTGGTACCCAGACTCTATTCCTTCTTTAAGCCTGATCTGGAATGGGTCCCCAGGAACCCTTACCACGAGGCTGGTTCTGCATAAAGGGTGATATCCGGGCACTATGCCCTCTTAGCATTCGTCCATTATCTTTGTCCTTGCACAAATGCATATGTATCGAGTTTATGGAAGAGTTGTCAAAACGGTATAATCCCGGTGAAATTGAAGATAAATGGTATCAGTACTGGATGGAATCCGGACATTTTCATTCTACTCCAGATGACCGGGAGTCCTTTAGCATCGTTATACCCCCTCCGAATGTGACAGGTCAGTTGCATATGGGGCATATATTAAACAATACCATCCAGGATACGCTGATCAGGAGGGCCCGACAGGAAGGGAAAAATGCATGCTGGGTGCCGGGCACGGACCATGCGTCTATAGCTACTGAGGCCAAAGTGGTGAATATGCTGCGTGAAAAGGGGATTAAAAAATCTGATCTGACCAGAGAAGAATTCCTCAAACATGCCTGGGAATGGACTGAAAAGTATGGAGGTATCATTCTGCATCAATTGAAGAAACTTGGCGCATCCTGTGATTGGGAGCGGACTGCATTTACAATGGATGAGGTGAGGTCGGAAGCTGTCATAGAGATATTTGTGGATCTATATCGCAAAGGGAAATTGTACAGAGGCAAAAGGATGGTCAACTGGGATCCATCTGCGCAAACAGTTTTGTCCAATGAGGAAGTCCTCTATGAAGAAGAAAAGACGTTGCTCTATAAAGTCCGGTACAAAGTGGTCGGGACTGCTGATGAATGGATCACGATCGCGACGACTAGGCCGGAAACAATTCTAGGCGATACGGCCATAGCCGTTCATCCTGATGATAAACGATATGCACACCTCCATGGCAAAAAGGTCATCGTTCCATTAATCAACCGTGAGGTGCCGGTCATTGCTGATACATACGTTGATATAGCATTTGGCACCGGGGCACTTAAAGTGACGCCTGCTCATGATATCAATGATTACGAAATCGGTCTGCGACACCAGTTAGAGGTGATCGATGTGCTCAATGCAGATGGATCCATGAGTTCGGCTGCACAAATTTTTGTGGGCCTGGATAGAGATGTTGCCAGGAAAGCGATGTTTGAAGCATTGACAGAAGCCGGCCATATTGTTTCGACCGAGGAATTGATCCATAATGTTGGGAGATCTGAACGGACTAGAGTAGTGGTCGAACCAAGACTCTCCCTTCAATGGTTTGTCGATATGAAGACTATTGCCGAACCTGCCTTGCGGGCAGTGATGGAAAATGAAATTGAATTCTATCCTGAAAACTTAAAGAATACATATAGGCATTGGATGGAGAACATCCGTGACTGGTGCATATCCCGCCAACTATGGTGGGGACACCAGATACCTGCCTGGTACCTCGCTTCAGAGCCAGCAGGAAACTTACATGACAACCAGGTTTTCGTTGGTGCAACAGCGGCTGATGCATTGGTAGAGGCAAGGAAAATGACGGGACGAAACGATCTTCAACTTTCAGATCTGCGACAAGATGAAGATGTATTGGATACATGGTTTTCATCCTGGTTATGGCCTATCAGTGTATTTGACGGATGGAAGAATAAAAAGGAGCTCGACTATTATTATCCGACGAGTGTCTTAGTGACCGGATGGGATATTATATTCCTTTGGGTGGCGAGGATGATCATGGCCGGTTATGAATGGCAAGGTCAGAAGCCATTTAAGGCAGTATATTTTACCGGCATGGTGCGTGATAAGCAGCGCCGCAAGATGAGTAAGCAGCTAGGGAATAGTCCGGATGCATTAGCACTCATCGATCAGTTTGGAGCGGACGGTGTGCGTTATGGGATCATGGCTTCTGCTCCGGCAGGTGGTGATATCCTGTTTGATGAAAAATTATGTGAGCTTGGCCGCAATTTCTGTAATAAAGTTTGGAATGCCCTGCGTTTAGTCAAGTCATGGCAGGTTGACCCCGCGTTACCTCATGATGATGGCAGGGCCATTGCGATTCTTTGGATGAAATCCAGGTTGACTGAAGTCGATGCGGAGTTGCGCAGACATTACCAGCAATTTCGGCTGTCAGAAGGAGTTACAACACTTTATTCCTTTGTATGGGATGATTTCTGCAGTGTCTTCCTTGAAGTCATCAAACCAGCTTACGGGGAGGCATCGGATCAACAGAGCTATGATGCGACACTTGAACTATTTGAAGAGATCTGTAAATTACTGCATCCGTTTATGCCATTCATTACCGAGGAGATCTGGCACCAGTTGAAATCAAGAACGGGAGGAGATGATTGTATGATGTCAGTGATTTCAGCAAAAGTTGGCGAAGCAGATACCAATGTACTCGACGTATTTGAACACATCCTCACTGTGAAATCCGCAGTCCTGGAGTTAAGAAATCAACATCAGCTTTCTCCAAAGGAAACGATGGTACTGGTGTTTCCATCAGAACCTGAATTGATCACCTTATGGGGTAGGCCTGGTACTGAAGCTGTCCTTCTCAAACTGGCCAATGCAACCTGCACAGAAGGCTTAGGAACCGGTGTAACCTTCCTCGCCGGAAAATATCAGTATCATGCTGCGCTCACTATAGAAGTAGACAAGGAGGCTGAATTAAAAAGGATGAACGAGGAGTTAGCTTATTACGAGGGATTTGTGTTGAGTGTAGATAAAAAACTGAGTAATGAAAAATTTGTCGCGAATGCTCATCCTGATGTTGTAGAGAAGGAAAGGCAAAAGAAGGCTGATGGTGAATCTAAAATTGAACAACTTCAGAAAAGCATTGCCCAATTGAATTAACTTTACACACTTAGAACACCTGGGATGTATAAGCATTTAGGCATATTAGGTTTTGCATTTTTGCTGGAATTGTTTCCTGTGGTTGGTTCTGCTCAGTATGTTATTAAAGCATTACCGCGCTGGATGGTCAGCACACATCTTGATTACATGAGCCCGCGTGAACCCGTGGATCAGTACCTTGATGATGAAGACTGGGGATATCGGTTTGAGTTTCAATACCGCTTGCAGTACAATAAACCTTTTCTGGCCGGCCTGTATTTTGCGGAAGCAGGACTGAGTAAATATGAACTGGAGTACGTTCTCTATGATCCTGATGGAGTAACGGAAGTCCGTGAAAAAGCAAATACACGAAGACTTGATTTCGGATTGACGGCGGGCTTTTATCCGGAGATCAACTGGCTATTGCAGCCCTATCTGCAAGGCAGGGTAGGCATGGGCGTGTATCAATCCTCAAGTATTCTCAAGGACGCTGAATCGGAGGAAAGTATTGACAGGATATCTGAAATGACCTCAACGGTCATATCCTATGGCCTTGATATAGGAATTCACATCGTCCCCAATATCTGGTATGTGCGTGGAGATATCCGTGTGGGTTTTGTAGCCAATCCCAGTGTTTCTTTTTTATCTCTGGATAAAGCGAATGCAGGTACTTCCGATTATCCGATCGATTATTTTGAGGAGCATACCTCAGCGGGAAGCTGGCTGAAAGTGTCGGTGGGGGTGAGTTATTTGTTTTAGGGATTAAGAGGCGTGAGACGAACATTTTCATTGGGGTTGATTGGTTTTGAGGTTGATTAGGGTCTAAAGGCTTCCTTTTTTGTCGGTTTGATGGAGTGGAACAATAGGTTGAAAACCCAGTTTGAAGAGAATCCATTAGTTGTGGCTATTTTTGCACCATGTTGAAAGATCAGGAAATTGAAGTAGAAGGGGAAGAAGGCTTGTACGAGCATCATCGTTTCCTGGCCCCAGCAGGGCTCACACCTGTGCGGATCGATAAATACATCCAGATCAAACTGGAAGGAATATCCCGTAATAAAATTCAGAATGGAATCAGGGCAGGCGCTGTACGGGTGGATGGAGATGCCATCAAACCCAACCATAAACTGAAGCCTGGGCAGACAATCACCATATTGTTGCCAAAGCCACTGGATACAGGGGAGAGCATTGTTCCAGAGAATATTCCATTGGACATACGCTATGAAGATGATGATGTCATGGTGATCTACAAGCCACCTGGGCTGGTGGTCCATCCAGGTATAGGTCATGAGCGTGGAACTCTTGTCAATGCGCTTGCATGGCATCTTCAGCAGACCAACATGCCGGTCCTTCCGGGAAATACACCAGATCGCCCCGGGCTTGTACATCGCATTGACAAGGATACCTCCGGCTTGATCCTGATTGCAAAGAATGATTATGCCATGACTCACCTGGCGAAACAATTTTTTGATCATACCATTACCAGAGAATATAATGCCATTGTATGGGGCAGTCCCGATCCACCGGAGGGTACCATCGAAGGTGCACTGGGGCGGGATCCACGCTTCAGGCAAATGATGACCGTTTTCGAAGAGGGAGAAGGCGGAAAGGAATCCAAGACACATTATGAGGTTTTAGAAGACCTCTATTATGTGAGCTTGGTGAAGTGCGTCCTTGAAACCGGCCGGACACATCAGATCAGAGTGCATATGAAATACATTGGACACCCGGTGTTCAGTGACGATAGATATGGCGGAGACAGCATTCTGAAAGGAACCATATTTACAAAATATAAACAGTTTGTCGAAAACTGCTTCACGATCTGTCCAAGACAGGCTCTTCATGCTCGCACGCTGGGATTTGATCATCCGACTTTGGGTAAAAGAATGTTTTTTGATTGTGAGTTGCCGGATGATATGAACAATCTGTTGATTAAGTGGAGATCTTACGTGGCCCATCGAAAAGAAACATTGGGGCAATGAACAACAAAACGGCCTTTCTTCAATCCTTAAAACCTTTGAAGGAGATTTTGCTTTCTGATGCTGAAATCCTTGAAAGTCAGATTGACCGTGCCTTTAGAGCTAATCCATGGTTTATTCCTGCCTTTACCAAAAGAAGCTTTGACGCCATTGCAGAGGAATTTCTTGATGAACAAAAATGCAGTCAGTGGATTGCTTCTTATCCCTCTGCGACCGGCGGTCCTAAAAGGATAGCTGTCATCATGGCCGGGAATCTTCCATTAGTTGGGTTTCATGATTTGTTTTGCATCCTGGCCAGTGGGCATTCAGCATTGATCAAGCTCAGCGATCGAGATACTACCCTTATGCCGTGGATCACGGAGCAATGGATCAGTATCTATCCTGAATTGGCATCCCGCATATCTTATACCGACAGATTTGAAGGATACGATGCTGTGATTGCTACCGGCAGCAATAACAGTGGCAGATATTTTGAATACTATTTCAGGGCCTATCCACACATCCTTCGGCAGAACCGAAATGGGGTGGCGGTTTTGACAGGGCAGGAAACCATGGATGATCTCAAGAGACTGGCTGGAGACATATTTATGTATTTCGGTTTTGGGTGCAGGAATGTTTCAAAGATTTATATACCGCAAGGATATGATTTCAGCATGTGGAATGAAACAACGGCGGCATGGAAATATCTGGAGGACCACCATAAGTATAAGAATAATCTGGAATACAATTATGCTATTTTCATCATCAACAGTATCCCGCATTTAAATCTCGGACACCTGATCCTAAAGGAGGATGATGCCATCGCATCACGTATCGGATGTCTTCACTACAGCTATTACACGGAAAGAGAACCGTTATTAAATATCCTTGACACGAAAAGAGAGGAGATACAATGCGTGATCAGCCAAGAGCCTATCGAAAGCTGGGAGCATGTCCATTTTGGAGACAGCCAGCGACCCAGGTTAGATCAGTATGCTGATGGCATAGACACCATGCAGTTTCTTACCTCCCTGTAAAATGACTGCTATGCGGATTTCAAAAAAAGAAAAGGCGCTCGCGATTGCCCGGATCCTCGAAGATTTATTTCCTGTGGTGCCCGTGCCGTTGACACATGTAGATCCATATACACTTTTGGTAGCCGTTATTTTATCTGCGCGGTGTACAGATATAAAAGTCAATCAGGTTACCCCTTTCTTATTTGGAAAAGCGGATACGGCTCAAGCGATGGCCAAACTTGACGTGAATATCATCCGGGAAATCATTAGGCCATGCGGGCTTTCTCCGGCCAAGTCAAAAAACATCAAGACGATGTCGACTATTCTAGTTGACCAGTATGGTGGACAAGTGCCGCAGACTTTTGCAGCGCTTGAAGCATTGCCAGGTGTGGGGCACAAGACAGCATCGGTGGTGATGGCGCAGGCTTTTGGAGTACCTGCTTTTCCAGTCGATACGCACATTCACAGGTTGGCATACCGATGGGGCTTGAGTGATGGAAAGAATGTTGAAAAGACGGAAGCTGATCTGAAGAAGTTATTTCCAATGGAAACCTGGAACAAGCTGCATCTGCAGATTATTTATTTCGGAAGAGCGTACTGTCCGGCTAGAGGGCATGTCAAAGAGAAGTGCCCGGTGTGCAAAATTTATAGGAGGAGTGGAAAGTGATGGTTCGACAGGCTCACCAACCGGAGATTTTTTGAGTATGCGTAGCAACCGCAGATGGTTCGACAGGCTCACCAACCGGAGATTTTTTGAGTATGCTTGGCAACCGGAGATGGTTCGACAGGCTCACCAACCGGAGATTTTTTGACTATGCTTAGCAACCGGAGATTTTTTGACTATGCCTAGCAAGCGGAAAAGGATTCGGTATTTAAGCTTGGAGGTTTGATGGTACGGTAGGAAGTGGAAAATTCAGAAGGGTAGTCCTACAGCAATTTGGGGTTCGGCGCCGGATGGGAATTTTTTAATTTCATTGACGAGCCACCTGGAGGATTTATTTTCGTCATAGGGCACAGGATATGGATTGTGCAGTTTATAACCAAGATCGAGGCGAAGAATGAAAAAATCAAGATCAAGGCGTATGCCATAACCATAGCCGATACCAAATTCTTTATAGAAGTTGTGGGATAATTCAGCTTCTGGTCTTGTATCGTCATCCAGAATCCAGACGTTAGCTGCATCCACAAAAAGAACACCTTTGAAATACCAAAAGAGTGGAAACCTGAGCTCTGCGGAGAAGTCTATTTTGAAATCACCTGTTTGATAGAAGGGGACATTCAGCGGAATTTCTGTTTTGTCCTCGTAGCCTCCCGGACCAAGCTGCCGGATCTGCCAGGCCCTGTTGCTCAAGGCACCTCCTACATAAAATTGTTTGGGATATGGAACTTGCTGGGTGTAGGGACCATAGGGCGTTGCAATGCCGGTATTCAATTTGATCGCTAATTCTGTATTTCTCGTCAGATGGCGAAAGTAGCGAAAATCAATTTCGCCTTTTGCAAATTGGGAGAATTCAACAATATCATCTGCGCTTCCATTGGGATTGAGTACTATTTCTTTAAAGTTGCCGCTGATGAGGTTAGCCACAGAATTGATGGCATACATTTCAATACCGGATAACTCCATGCTGTGTAACATCCTGAAGTGTCCGGTTTTCGATTTGACCCGGGAATTGACCTCATAGATATAATTTCTGAACAGGAAGCCGGTGTACAACTGATTACCAAAACTTTCTGCGAGAAACTTGTTTGAATCGAGGATCTTCTGATATTCCGGATAGGCGTTTGGGACAAATAAATCAAAACCGATACGGGTGATGGTTAGTTTTTTATACGGGTCCGGCTGGATGTCATAACTAAGGTTGGCGTTGATATTGTAATAATCGTACAGAGCAGTAATGATGACATAATTGAAGCCCATACTCAGACGACTGGATGCATCATCGACAAGCCAACGGTGCAGACGACCTCCGATCCGTGCTTTTTTCTCCGGATCATCGGTATGCCCGATCATATGGTAGATATTGAGCGGATCCATAAACCGCCGAAAGGATAGATCTGTTGTGAGTCCTGCGTTGAGGCTATTTAAAAACTGGCGATTGGTGGTAGACTCTCTATTGAAGAAGTTAAATTCAAAACCCAACTCGGCATTGAGGTTGAGAATTTCAGCTTTGCCGAAAATGTTACGGTCCCGATAATTGGTACTAAATGTGGTCCCAAAAAGGGCCCTTCGCTCCTCAGATGCAATATTTGAATAGGTGAGTTCACCGTTGACATCAAAATTGATCTTTTTATTGCGTGTCAGATAGAATGTATAATCTATCGCTGGTGATCCGACTCCGGAAGAATCAATGACCGCGTCAGGATTTACAAACCTGATCAGTTCTATGCGGCCAAGATTTTTAATCGTCAGGTCGATGTTGTCTTTTCGGGTATGGGCATTAGGATATAAGTAGATATTGCGCTCGATGGCTTCTGGTTTCAAAGTGAACACGCTGCTATCTGGCAGAAAGTATGTAATGTAATTGACCATTGTATCGTGGTAATGTTTTGGATCCACGATGTTATAGTCTGGGTAGACTTTGATGTCGCCTACCACATAGATCTGGTGAAATGTACTGTCAGATGGATTTAAAAGCCGTATTACCCCTTCAATCCTGTTGCCAGCGGTATCAACTTCCATAGGGGATACATAGGTTTCATTGAAGGTGGCATAGCCTTCATTTTGGAGCAGTCTGACGATACGCGCTTTCTCTTGATTGTATAACTGTATATCCAGAGCACTTCCCACAGGGATCAGGGAGTTCGTATTCGTTTTATCAACTATCTCCTGAAGAATCGAGTCCTCTGCGATGATCATGATCGTGTCCAGAAATATTCTGGGACCAGGATTGACTTCATAGAGCACTTTCGTTTCTTTATTTTCTGTCTTCGATTCATAGTTGACAATGGCTGACCTGTATCCTCTGAGTTGAAGATATTTTTCAAAGTCTTCACTCGTTTGTTCAGCTTTCAGGGAGTCATAAATCACAGGTCGGTTTTTAATGAGCCGCTCTTCGTCCCATTTTTTGTGGCCAGGCTTTTCCTTTAACTTTTCCTGATATTGATAAAAGAAGTCATGGCGTGGAAATCCCAGGGAATATTTCGTCTGAGGTTGTCGGTAATAGTTCAGAAAGCTCTCTTTAATCTCAGATTTACTGTGGATAGGGTAGCTGGATTTGAGTTTTATCTTATTGGACATCAGAAAGGACTGATCATCCTCAAGATATTTTTTACTATTGCAGGACGAAAGAAGAAAGAATAGTGCAAGCAAAGAACCCCAGAGCGTGGTGCGCAAATGGAGTCCTATACGACAATATTTTATTATGGAGCCATTATCCAAAGCCAGGATCAAACTCATACAGTCCTTTCAACATAAAAAGTTCAGGCAAAAGTATGATAAATTCATAGTAGAGGGCCTGAAGATCACCAAAGAGCTGCTCCTGGAGCGCCTTCCCATCGTAGAATCAGTCTATATTTCCAACCCTGATTATCAATCAATTCTTGAGAATCTGATAGATGCTGATCGGGTTTGTCAAGTCTCGCCTCAGCAAATGCATCAAATCTCACAGATGTCTACCCCTCCGGGTGTACTTACTGTATGTGCTCTGCCACCGGACAATCAACTGCCAGCACATTTAAATGGCATGCGCATATTTTATCTCGATTCGATACGTGATCCGGGCAATCTGGGTACCATCTTGCGCATTGTGGATTGGTTTGGGCTGGACTTTGTGATCCTGTCACCTGATTGTGTTGATATATTCAACCATAAGGTGCTTCAGGCTTCGATGGGGAGCGCTTTACGGGTCAGGACTTGTGTCCTTGGCAAGGTTGAGTTGCTTGCTTTTGGAGAAGGAAAGATATATGTCTGTGATGCGGAAGGAAAAAATATCTACACGACACCTCCGCCTGACGAGGGCATCATCGTGTTAGGCAATGAGTCATTAGGTGTTTCTGGTGAGATTGCTCACCAGGTTAAGGAAGTGTTTGCTATACCGGGAGACAGAAGCCTTGGTGCGGAGAGTTTGAATGTCGCTTCAGCTGCCGCAGTTGTGGCTGCGTGGTGGGTGAGATAGCAGGGAGCGAAGGGCAAGGAGCAAGGAGCGAGGAGCAAGGAGCAAGGGGCGAGGAGCAAGGAGTTTTTGTAAAAATATTTTCAAAGCGAGTCATATTAGGATGTGTTCATGACACTTAAGGTTGATGAATTATTCTTAACCATTAAAAATGTACATGATGAACAGATTTCGTTTTGAAGATCTTGAAATATGAAGAGAGGCAATTGAAATTGCAACTATCTTAATCAGGATGGCCGACAAATTAGAAGAAAAGCGACTGTGACGATTTGCAGATCAGGTGCGGGGTGTGGGACTTGGTATTCCTAATAATATATCTGAAAGTACTGGTACCAACATGGTTGGCGAACAACAACAATTTCTGAGGTATTCAAAGCGGGAGACCTACGAAGCTGCTAACATCCTTGTCATTCTCGAAAAGGAAAAGCATATCAGTCCTACGGAAAAGGAGGAAACATATGAGCGACTTCATGTGCTGAGTAAGCGAATCATCAGTTATTCCAGATCTCTAGCACTTTAGACTTATTTACTCCTTGCCCCTTGCCCCTTGCTCCTTGCTCCTTGCTTCAAGTTCTAGGTCAATAATGTTGATGATCGAGATATCATCATTAGGAGAAAAGCTGTGCCAGCTTCCCTGATGCCGCCACCAGGTCATTTGGCGTTTGGCATAGCGGCGGGTGGATTGTTGGATGGCACTGATTGCTTCCGGCAGTGAACGGGTGTCTTCGAAATAATCGAAGAGTTCTTTGTACCCAACAGTATCCAGTGCCTTGAGATGTCTGAACGGATAGAGTGATCTTGCTTCTTCTTCCCAACCCAAGTTGATCATATTGAGTACATGCTGATCAATACGTGCATATAATTCTTCTCTTGGAAGCGTTAGCACGATTGGCAAACTAATGAAAGGACGTTTGATAGGTTCTCCTTTCAGAAAGGAACTGAAGGGCTTCCCTGAAGATTCGCATACGGCAAGTGCCCTGATGATTCTGCGCGGATTGGCTTTGTCCACCATCTCCAGATAAGCAGGGTCAAGCTCTTTAAGTGAATTTAACAGGAATTCAATTCCCTGCTCTTTCCATAAGGATGTCCATCGATCCGTAATTCCATCTTCAACTGAGGGTATGTCATCAAAGCCTTCGAGGAGTGCCTTGACGTAGAGTCCTGTTCCACCTGTCAGGATGACGATGTCAGAATGTAGAAACAAATCATCAAGGATCTGAAGTGCTTCTTTTGTATAATGTGCCACTGAATATTCTTGTTGGATGCTGGTATGGCCGATGAGGTGGTGTGGAATGGCGTTCAATTGAGAAGGTGAGGGTCTGCCGACGCCTATGTTGAGTTCAGTATAGACCTGCCTTGAATCAGCGCTGATGATTTCAGTCTGGTAATGCTGGGCCAGCCGGATCGCTATGTCCGTCTTGCCTATGCCTGTTGGTCCTCCGATCACTACCAGTAGTTTGTTTGACATATCTTTGCGGGCCTGGGCAGTAAGTTCGGATTTCTTTATGGTTTATCAGATAATACGGTTGTGGGCTACATTATTTCTGCGGTTATATTTCAGGAAAACCATTGTGTATGGTCTGGAGCACATACCCAGAAAGGGACCGTTGATTGTGGCCAGCAATCATCCCAGCGCGTTTTTGGAGGCAAGCATCATGGGCATCACACTTGGGAGGCCACTCCACTACCTGGTTCGGGGTGATATGTTTCATCCGAAGTTTCAGTGGTTGTTTGATTGGACTAACCAGATCCCGATCTATCGTCAGAAGGATGGGATAAGCAACCTGCGTAAGAACGCTTCGAGTTTTGAACTAACCTATCGGAAACTGGCTGATGGAGAGGCCGTGCTTATTTTCCCTGAAGCCAAGACCATCCTAGAAAAAAGGATGCGCCCGATTCAACGCGGGACTGCCCATCTGGCTTTCGGCACATTACCTTTTGTAAAGGAGGGAGAGGAATTGCTAATTCTCCCGGTGGGGGTCAATTTTACAGAGCCGCGTTTGCCGGGGACAGATGTTGTTGTGCGTTTTGGTGCTCCATTTTTGACAGAACAGGGTACTCGTGAGGATCGTGATGCTATTGACAAGTTTACCAACACACTTAGTGAGTCGATGAGCCCATTGATCATTCAGGTAATGGAGGAGGGGTATGATCATCATTATGATGTGTTGGCATCTGTATATATGCGTTGCGTACAAGCTGGAAGACCTAATAGTTCTGCGCACGAAGACCTCGTGTTACTCTCAGGTGTGGTCAACCAACATGATCGCCATAAAACTCTTTTAGGTAAAGTACATACGTATTTTCATGACCTAAAAAAAATGAAAATATCGGATGCTGTTTATTTTCCTGATTTGGTCATAGCCGGTAGACTCTTACTGGCGATCATATTGATTTTAAAATTGACATGGCTGGTATGCGGAGGTTGGATATGGAGAAGTGTCCGGCGTATAATCTTTTCAAAAATCAAAACTAATACGTTTAAATCCCCTGTGGCTATTGGTGCAGCCATGGTCTTGTATCCATTGATAAGCCTGATACTCCTCATCACCTGCCTGCTTACAGGATGGCCGATATGGATCGTTATGGTGTGGATGATGGTGATGATCTCAGGGATGTTTTTCAGGCCCCCCTTCTATCTGATCTGGAGATTATTGACACTGGGTTTTGCGAGGAAAGCGAAATTGAAATCAGCAATTTCGAGTATCAAGAATGAAGTGACCTCCTTACTTGAAAGTGTGAAATAAATCAGCGTACGAGGGTTATGTTTCCTTTAAAGGTTTTCCGCGCCCCATTTGTAAATTCAACTTCAAGGTAATAGGCGAAGACACCGGGGCTCATCGTAAAATGTTTGTAGGCGCCATCCCACCAGTCTTCGGAGGGAGCAACAGGCATGTTGTATCTTGAGTAGACATTTGTACCCCTCTTGTCAAAAATAAAAAAACGGGTGATCATCACCTGGTAGCCGACTGGAGCCTGGATTTGAAACAGATCATTGGTGCCATCGCCATTGGGGGAGAAAATATTGGGAATATAGACATAGATTTCAGCCTCATCCCCGGTGGGTATGGTATCGGATGGATTAAATGGATCCTCAGACTGGAAGCTGGTTGTTGCAGTGGAACGGGAATAGAATCCCTGCCCAGAGAGGCTTAGATTGCTTAAAATATATGCAAAAACAAGCAAGGTGATTCTCATATTCCGCTAATAGCTTGTGTCTTTTCTTTTAATTAAGTCCTCAAATATCTGAAAAACATTCATTTTATGAGCTATGGAGGATTCTATGCTAAGGGATGCTCAATCCAGCACCTCATATATGACCGCAGGGGTTGTTTTATTTTTCAATGTAAACTCGCCAACCTTTCTGCAATTGAAAGATTCCTTTACACGCTCATACGCTGCCTCACTGATCACTATACTCCCTGGACTGGCCACGGATTGTAATCTTTGCGCTACGTTGACAGAATCTCCAATGACTGTATAATCGAGCCTGCGCAGGCTGGAAGAGCCTATATTTCCTGAGATCATTTCACCGCTATTGATGCCGATCGAAACTTTAGGGGTAAAATCAACATGCTCATGTAGAGATGGTAATTGGTTGATCTTTGATCTTAAATTGAGGCAGGCATCGATCGCCCGATCGATATGAAAGTCTCCTCGGAATACTGCCATGATGGCATCACCGATAAATTTGTCGACATGACCACCTTGGTTAAGGATCTCCTTGACCATGACCTCAAAATAGCTGTTGAGCAATTTTACCACTATATCCGGTGGTTCATTTTCACTGATGGTGGTAAAGCTGCAGATATCAATAAATGCCACCGTTGCTTGAATGGTATCATTGACCATGAGGGAGGATTCGAATTCCCGGCTGGCCATAAATTTCAGCACATTTTCATCCACATACATTCTCAGGATGTTGTTCTCTTTGATAGCCTTCATTGTCTCGCGGGTCTGCTGAACGTGTTTAATGGTTTTTTCCATGGTCAGGTCAAGATCTTCGAAATTGACAGGCTTGGTAATGAAGTCAAATGCACCACGGTTCATGGCGGTCCGGATATTCTCCATGTCACCGTATGCGGATACGATGACAGATTTAAGCAATAAGTTTTCTTCCGCTAGCCGGGTGAGCAGTGTCAGGCCATCCATTTCGGGCATGTTGATGTCACTCAGGACGACATCCACATCGGCATGGAGGGCTAGTTGTTCCAGCGCATGTTTTCCATTTGCGGCGAACACAAATTCATAATGGTGCTCTCGGATTTTTTGACGGAACTTTTGTTTGATCAGCGCCTCCAGGTCCGCCTCATCATCTACCACTAAGATCTTGGCCATTATTGTATTGCTTTTAATTTTTCTTTCAGGATATTGAATTCTACCGGCTTGGTGAGGAAGTCATCGGCTCCCAGCCGCATAGCGGTATTATAATTTTCTGCATCGCCATAGGCCGTGATCATCATGACCAGAGGAGGGGGAGCGTTATATTTTTCTTTGATGTGGCGTAACAATTCGAGGCCACTCATGCCAGGCATATTGATATCGGACAGGATCAGGACGGCACCATGATTGTAATCATTGAGGTATTGTAATGCCTCTTCGCCTGAGAAGGCGAAAGCGAACTTAATCTCCCCACATTTAATTTCTTTCCGAAACCTTTGTTCAAAAAGAATCTGTACATCTTTCTCGTCATCGACTACTAATATGTTCATCTGTTTTAGTTGGGTATTTATACGGGTAAAGTAATTATAAATTCTGCATATTCTCCCTCTTTTGTTTCCACTTTTAGTTCACCGCCGTGCGCTTTGATGATATCATAACTTAGGGATAGTCCGAGGCCTGTTCCCTGTCCTGTTGGCTTTGTGGTAAAAAAGGGTTGGAATATTTTATCGAGGATGTCTTTGGGGATGCCGGAACCGTTGTCGCGGATGGAGATTTCAACTGTTTCGGTCCCTGTACTCCGTTTTGCCCCTAAATCCCCTAAAGGGGACTTGATAAGTTTTGTAGTTATTGATACTGTTGGCACATAGGGCAAGTCCCCTTTAGGGGATTTAGAGGTCGACGGGGCAGATGATACAGCATAAAACGCATTTGTGATCAAATTGAGAAACACCCTGCCGATATCCTGAGGTATGATATTGACTTTTCCAATGCTTTTATCGAAGTCTGTTTTCATAATGACATTGAAAGATTTGTCTTTGGCACGGAGGCCATGGTAGGCAAGGCGCAGGAATTCATCTGCAAGCGCATTTATATCTGTAGGTTCATAAACTCCGGTGCTGGTGCGACTGTGTTGGAGCATGCCTTTGACAATAGCATCAGCGCGCTTGCCGTGCTGGTTGATTTTTTCCTGGTTTTCCTTTATGTCATTTGAAATGGCTTTGATATCGGAAATATTTCCAGTGTCAATTGCAACCTGCATTTCATCAATCAATTCTTTGTTTACTTCTGAAAAATTATTGACAAAATTCAGTGGATTCTGGATTTCATGGGCAATACCGGCAGTGAGTTGACCGAGGGATGCGAGTTTTTCAGATTGAATGAGTTGAGCCTGAGCTGATTTCAAATCAATCAGCGTCTTTTCTAATAATTGTTTTTGTGTACCAATTTCATCCTTTTGAATCTGGAGTAAATTGAAATCCCTTTGCTTGTGCCGGTATGTGAAAAGAAAGTACATGATGAAGCCAAACAGCAGGATGATAATGAGCATGCCTGCCAATGTAAATACAATGACATCAGAGGAATTGAGCGAAGCAAGGTTAATCATGAGTATTGCGCATTAAGGGCTTGGACAACGCATTGAAAACTATTGCGATTGAAAAGGACAAGTAGAGTAGTCCACTCAATATCATATTAATGTCATAAATGATTTGAGGTGCGTTATCCAGATTATATACTTTCATATTATGAAATCCCCAGACGAGGATACTGAAGGCATAATAACATAGCACCGCGCTATTAAACCAGAAAACCCCTTCTCTCAGTAAGATACGCTGAGAAGGGGTTTCACGGATTTTGAGAAAAAGGACTAAGGATAAAAAGACAAGAAGTACGCTTTCCGCAATAATGACATTGGTGCTTGTCACATTAAGTGGCTGAATGTACATTGTATTTAGGATTTCGAAGAGGAATAGTGCAATGGCACTGAGCCAAAGTCGCCAATGCCACTTTTTATCTTCCAGAAATTGCAAAAAGATGATCACATAGAACGCATACTCTACAGGAGTGAAAAAATGATAAACAATATTATTATCCTGCTTTTCCAGGCCATAAACTAAGTATTTCGCTATCAACTCGCTGACTACGGTTAGCACCATGAGGATGGCAAGCCATTTGAACCCGCGTTCTACTTTATTTAAGCAGGCCAGACCTATTGCTGCGGAAATCAATAAACAGCTGTAATAGAAAATATCGTAAAAGTCAAAATTCATTTCTATCAGGTTTTTAATTTGGACAGTTGGGCGGGCAAGGGTCTGCTTTATCAAAAACTGAGATTTCGGTTCCAGTTGGATTTTTATTCAAAAGATTATTGTTTTTCATGCCAACTGCGATGAGGCGAATATTACCACTGTCATGGAATAATCCACCCAGGAAGTCATCCCCGAATCTACCTTCCTGGCCAAAGAAGAAATAGACTTCATCTGGAGTCTCTCCGCTTTTGTTGGCATTTATGATTTCGTTAAGCTGGGACGCACTGAATTTAAATCCTTTCAAATCTTTTCTTTCGCTGCGATTGTCATTTTCAGGAAACTGAACTCTTAAAGGTCTGAAATCCAAGTATTGTGTCTGCATATCAGTCGCCTTTTGCCATGTAATCCTCTCGGTTGCTACAGGTGAACTTGAAAACGGGCCTACCTCGTAGGCGGCCATCGGCAGGACAAAGACGAGTGATGTAATCACTGCCGTTGCACTAATTTGCTTTAAGTTTTTGTTGAGTTTCATGTTGAAGAAATTTTTTGGATGAAATAATGGGTGAGAATACGTTATGCAATCTGGATAAAGAATTAAACCATTGGTAAAATAATAATAAAGCGGGCCCCTTCATTTTCTTTTGTTTCCACTTTTAGCTCGCCGCCATGGGCCTTAATAATGTCATAAGATAAAGATAATCCCAGACCTGTACCTTGTCCTGTAGGCTTGGTGGTAAAAAAAGGTTGGAAGATTTTATCGATGATGTCTTTGGGGATGCCGGGACCGTTGTCGGAGACGGAGATTTCAACGTTTTGACCCCCTTTGCCCCCTAAAGGGGGTACCACACTTCTTGTTGTCACACTTACTGTGCGCTCGTACCCCGGATAATTGTTTTTAGCCCTTTCAAAGACTGCATCCGCCGTTGCTGGATTTTCCAATTTGGAACTATTTAGGTCAGCAGCTTTGGCGGACACTGCGTAAAACGCATTTGTGATCAAATTGAGTAACACCCTCCCAATGTCTTGCGGGATCACATTGATGAGCCCGATGGACGGATCAAAATCAGTTTTCATGGTAGCATTGAAGGACTTGTCCTTCGCACGGAGGCCGTGATAGGCGAGTCGAAGGTATTCATCTGCTAAGGCATTGATATCGGTTGGTTCTTTCACGCCACTGCTGCTGCGGCTATGTTGGAGCATGCCTTTGACAATTGCATCGGCGCGTTTGCCGTGATGATTTATTTTTTGTTCGTTGTCTTTTATATGGTTGGAAATGGTAATGGCTTCTGTGGTATTCCCGGTTTCCAATTCATGTTGCAATTCATCGATGAGTTCAGTATTTACCTCTGAAAAATTATTGACAAAGTTTAAAGGGTTTTGGATTTCATGCGCGATGCCAGCCGTAAGCTCCCCGAGGGAAGCCATCTTTTCGGATTGAACCAGTTGCGCCTGTGTCTCTTTCAGTTTGGATAGCGTAGCTTGAATTTCTTCTTTTTGCAGGTGGAGCAGCGTATTCGCTTTTTGTTTCTGTTTATTATTTCTGAAGAGGATCAGGGCAATCAATAAAATTGTTCCCAATCCGCCCATCATGATATTCATCTTGATTTTGTACAGATAGTTTGTTTTTTGGGAGGCTAGTTCCTGCTGGCGTTGATCTTCTTCAAAGGTCATCATCTGCAATTGCTGCTCGGCTCTGGTGCTAAACAAGCTGTCATTTGCCGTACGGTAAATTTTAAGATATTTGAGTGTGCTATCTGCATTACTATTTTCATAAATATCGGTAAGTAGTTTGGCGGGTTTTATGCTCAGGAAAGTAAACAAGGTATTGTGTGTTTCGTTGATTGCTTTTCTGGCATAATAGATGGTTGAATCTGTCTGGCCAGTTTTCAGATAATGTTCTGCCAATGCTGTATAAACCTGGTTGGTATATCTTGCGGAATTACTTTCCAACGCCGAAGTAATGGCCTTTTGATAATAAGTTATGGCCACAGGAGCATTGCCCATTTTGCTATAAGCACTTCCGATATTAGAAAGGATGTACGGCATGTTGCGATATAGTTTGATCTCCAGGCATCGGCTATACGCTTCCTTTGAATATTGAAGGGCAGAATCCAATTGGTTGGTAGCAAGGAAGATGGCACCCATATTCATTATGGGCCAGATGGAGGCTTCTTTGTTTTCTCCCTGATGGGCACTGGTCAATGCTTCCCGATAGAGTCGAAGCGCTTTTTCGTTTTCGTCCCGATCTTTATAGATATGGCCCATTTGGTTTTTAGTAATGGCGATCAGTGATTTATTTCCTGTTTTTTCTGCCAGAGCAACAGCTTTGTGATGACATTCCAGACCCTTGGTATAATCACCCGAAAGGCGATATCCCTGGCCAAAGAAACCCCATGAGATTGCTTCCGTAATAGGATCTTTTGTTCGTTGCGCAAGCTTGGCAAGCTTTTGCCCAACCTCAATGACCATCAGTGGATAGGCCTCGACTCTTGTTTTATAAATGGCCAGGATCAGGTCAATACGTTTGGTGTCATCGGGCTCAAACTCAATTTTTGTAAGCAAAGAATCCTGTTCATGTCTGATTTTACTAAATAATTCCTCCTGACCCATAATGGGTTTGTTGACGAGAACAATCAATAAGTTGAGTATGAGAAATTTCATAATGTTTATGCTACTGGTAATTGAATGATGAATGTTGCACCTTCTTTCTCTTTCGTTTCCACTATCAACTCCCCTCCATGTGCTTTGACAATGTCGTAGCTGAGCGATAATCCTAATCCAGTTCCCTGCCCGGTGGGCTTGGTGGTGAAGAAGGGCTGGAAGATCTTGTCAAGGATTTCTTTTTGGATGCCGGAGCCGTTGTCGGAGATTCTCACTTCTGCCCCTAAATCCCCTAAAGGGGACTTTAATAGTTTAGTGGTTACTGTGACTGTCGGCTCATACTTTAAGTCCCCTTTAGGGGATTTAGGGGCCATTGAAACTGCGTAAAAAGCATTCGTAATCAAATTAAGCAGTACCCGTCCTATATCCTGTGGAATGATATTTATCTTTCCAATGGACGGATCAAAATCCGTTTTCATTGTTGCATTGAAGGATTTGTCTTTGGCGCGCAGGCCGTGGTAGGCGAGACGTAAATATTCATCTGCTAATGCATTGATATCTATTGGCTCCTTTTGGCCATTGCTACTTCGACTATGTTGGAGCATGCCTTTGACAATGGCATCTGCCCGTTTACCGTGATGATTTATTTTTTTCTCGTTAGCGGCAATGTCATTGGCTATGGCAATTGCTTCTTCAGAATTTCCAGATGCAAGCTCTTCTTTCATTTCTTCAATCAATTCGGTATTGACATCAGAGAAGTTATTGACGAAGTTTAATGGATTCTGGATCTCATGGGC
>JAWXAW010000096.1:0-9045 GCA_034439675.1 Saprospiraceae bacterium
GGAGTCTAAGGAAAAGGGTGGAGGCTAAAAAGGAATATAAGCCGACAGAGGAAAGTGTATAGATTCTCCCTTTTAGTCCCCTGGGTTGCGAAGCACACAGGGGAGAGCCCGAACGGGCGAAGGGGTGAAAAGGATGAGGCTAAGAAATTATCTTGATTCAACTGTTTGTAACTATTCAGCTCAATTAAAGAGTATATCCGGAGATGTAAGTGCATTCATAGGGCTCTTGCCCTGCAGGATAGCTGAATTGAAGATGGAGCGAATGATTGCATAACTCACAGCTCCCTTCATGGATCTGAAACATTTACTTACGTTTTCCTTTACCTTCAAATTTCTGATACCTCGTTCACTTTGATTGTTGGTGGCTGGCACAGCCGGATCATATAAGCAGGTGGTAAGGGATTCGCGATATTTTATTAACCGTTTTTGAAATGTTTTAATCGGCCGGGTTCGTTGGATAAGCATTGCTCTCAACAAAAGATCCAACCGGATTTCAATCGCTTTTAATTTCTTAGGAGGGGGATTGGCTTCTTTTGACAAGTCCACAATTTCCTGAAATAAGGTTTTCAGGTTCATGGCCCATCTCGAATTATAATAGTCGATAAGCTTGTTGCAATCTCTTATCAAATGAGCCATGCATAATTGAAACTTTCTGCACATGGTTTTCAATTGGCTCGCCCAACAATTGCTTACTAATGTAAAATTATGCTTCACCTCTCCCAATACATCTTGTATTGTTTTGTATCCTCGATTCTTACTGGGAATGATATATGAAAATCGATCTGTACACCAAATCCACATCCACTGTCTTTCCCCTTCGATTTTACAACCTGTTTCGTCCGATCCTACGCAGGGGGATTGGAGGATAGCTTCTTTGATTTTACAATATTCACTTCGTAGTTCATCTGCTTTTTGTTCTATGCAGGTCTTGATGAACCCTGTACTCACCTGACAATCATATATTTCAAAAAGCATCTCCCGTATACGCTGCACCGGAATAAACTGGTATACATTCATATATACAATCAGATTCCTGATATGATCCTCATACTGTACCTGACAATAATCCAGTGTGCCGGGAAGTGTGCCTTTATTGATCGAATGACAGCAAGGACACACCTTTGCTATCTGCCGATGCTCTGTTACTTTAATTTTGACAGGAGGAATGTCCAGTATTTGTCCCTTTTGATCTATGCATCCTTCAATTAAAGATAAATCAGTACCACATTGCATACAGGTGGCAGAACTGTGATCGTGCACAGCATCAATTTCCTGACTCATCTCTAAATATTTTCCCTCATGACCGGGTTGTCCACCTCTTTTGCGAAAGCTCTTTTCACGGGTAGAAGATAAGCCTTTGGAGCGCTTCAAATCCTTGCTTAAGGGCAAAGAACTATTCCTGCTGGTAGAGCCTAATTTCAATCGTCGGATTTCAGCACGCAGCTCTTCAATTGTTTTTGCTTGCTTGACAACTATAGCATCTATATCCGCTATACGCCGCTCATATATTTCGTACCGTTCCTCGTGTGTCAATGATTATAGGCCTTGTGGTCCAAATATACTTATTATTTATAATATGTATAACCTGTCAGTATTTTCGTTAGATTTGAGGTGAATAGTTACATTATTTTTAAGAAGATTGACGGATTGATGACAATTTTATTGTTAAAATATTAGGAATTTCAAATTCATTGACTATATTAGGCTGCGCTAACATTCATTTAAGAATATTTATTAACTCTTTAAATAATTTTTTTATGTCAACAAGTATAAATTCTTCAATCAAGGCTGACCACTCTATAACACATGAGTATGCCCCCCCTTCTACTCTTCTGAACATGCTTACTTTAAATACTCATTATATGTTAGGGCATGTGGTCATTTTGTGAATAGAATTTTAGGTATTTTAGCTATCACCCTATTATCAATTTCGTCTTCATTTTCACGGCCAGATACACCTTGTAATTGCAGCTCAGCCACAGTAATTGGCTTTCCTGGCGTGACTACCAATATTACAAGTACTAATCTTTTGCCGAATACATGCTATTATATTCAAGGAATATTGAATATAAATTCATCAAGCACAACTGTCTGGAATAATATGAGGTTCAGAATGGCCGAAGGTTCTCAGATTTTAGTTTCAACTAGTCTAAAGATCACAGAATCATACATTTCCAGTTGTGATGTAATGTGGAAAGGGATTAAAACTAATGTTTCAACAGCATTAGAAGTCTCCGAAAATACAGCCATAGAATCAGCAGAGTTTGCGGTGCTTTTAGCCCACGAAACTAAATTTACTTGCCGCAATTCTGAATTTATTAATAACTATATCGGGATTGCAACGGGCAACCCTTTTGCAGATAATACTACGTTTGTAACTATAAATCAAAGCTTAGAAATAACTGGGTGTCGATTCTATACAAGCTCAAATGTTCCAAATCCATATGCTGGTCAGTTTTATTATACTGCATGGCCAACAACACCATATGGCGTTCCTTTTAATCAAGGGTTTGCTGGTATATATCTATCAAAAACGGGTAGCTTTCATATTGGTAAAGTTGGAGCTTTAGCGACGGATAGGAATAAATTTTATCAGCTTAGAAATGGTATTGTAGCGAGAAATTCTTATTCAAGGGTCTTTGGGTCAGATTTTTATAATTTTGAAGGTAGTGTACCCAAAGTGTTAGTAGACCCTTTATTAGATTTAAATCAATTTGGTATACATAATTTTGGTGGAAGTGGATATACTAATATAGAGGATAATACCTTTACTAATATTAAAAGAGGAATATTCACAGAGCATTCATTTGCGCGAATACACAATAATGCTTTTGATATTCCAACATCCGATTTTCTTTCTGGGGCGAATAGGGGCATAGTCTCCGTATGGCCCCATGCCCATACAATTACTTCAAATGTAATTCATAATGGATATAGAGGGATCGAGATAATCTTCGGTGGCACAGACTTTTTATCTATTTCTGATAACAAACTTATTCGCGGAGTACAGCAAAATAGAAATACAGGAATAGAGCTAAATAGCTGTAGATTTTCGAATTCTACAATAGGTACAATTTCACTTAATGATATTACTATTAATGACGAGTCATCATCATTAGGGGTGTCCCTTATCAGTACTACAAATGTAGAAATCGTAGAAAATAACATTGAATACGAAACAGAAACAGCTGTAGGAAATGAAAATGTTGGAATTTCAGTGATAGGTGGTGGTCAGAATCAAACTAATTGGAATGTTGTGCAGGCAACTAACCTCTATGAAGTTGATCTTGATAATTGTGGAATTTTGGACAGGTCATTCATTAACTCTTTTTTCTGCAACAGTATAGATCATTTTTCTTCTTTGCTCAGAGTTTCAGGCACAGGAATGTTTACGAACATATTTACCAATTTTTTCTTCGATGGTACTATTGGCTTTGAACTTGTGGCCCCTGCAATGACTGGAGCACATTTTCATCGTGAAAACAAGTGGTTAGGAACGTACACAAATAATGGTGCATTTAATTCGGGACCAATTAATCAGGTGACAAATACTGCTTTGACATCTCGATTTACAGTTAATTCAAGCACTACTGGCAACTTGCCTCCGAATATCGGGCCTATACAGGCCGTATTAGCTAATTGGTTTTTTCCTGCTCTAGGTTATGGAATGGAATGTGAAGATCCAATACCAATAATAGGTTATGATGAGGATACACTAGTATCAATGATCCATAATGATTTTGAGTTTGAAGAGCACAGTTCACATATGGAATGGCAAGTAAAGGCCAATATATTTGAAATCATTTTATACAATCCGAGTCTACTATCCAATCATGAACTTGATAGTTTTTTTTCTGTTGAAGAAAATGAAGTATTAGGAATATTAGTTCAAGCGCAGAACGGACTTTTTTCGCGTTATGGTGTTGATCAGATCATGAAGGATGCTACTGTAGAGCGTATTATATCATTGTCTGACGATATGGTTTATATTGATTCCATATTAACTGCCGGAGGTGCTAGCTCTTGGTTTAACCTTAGGATCCTTAAAGCCGATTCATTAGCATTTGAACAAGATGTTTGGATGGAATTACTAGAAGGTGAAATTGAGGCGTCAATGGAAGCATATGAGGATATTCATAACGATTTGACAAGCATTTCACCAACTAGTGATCTTGAAGATTATTTCAGGACATCCCTATTACTGTATGCTCAATTTATTTTAGGTGAGGGTATTTCTTCTGGAGACTCATCGGATATTGTTGATTTGATAAATTTATGCCCAATGGAAGGAGGCAGAGCAATCGGGGTTGCTATGGGATTATATTCAATTATCGCAGATTCCAATTTGGTCGCATTTATAACCGAATGTCCAAGCCCATCCCCGTTTGCAATTTGGGTACCCTCCCCATCTTTTACTGATTTTGATAATCTTTCTGCATTCCCTAATCCTACTACAGGTGACTTATGGATTAGATCAAAGGAGCAAATGTTAGGTTTAGATATTTATAGATCGGATTACAGAAAAATATTTACTACAAATCCAGCATCAAATCAAGCCTATGTTGATCTTGGGCATTTCACAAATGGTATTTATATAGTGACAATTTATACAAATGCTGGAATACATTCTCAAATAATTACATTGCTCAATTAATAGTAATGATACGTAAATCACCATTATTATTTTTCTTAATTTACTCCTGCCTCCTATTGGGACAGCGTGAAGGTGATCAATGGGTCATAGGCTATTTCGGTGATGGAGTCACTCCTGAATATGGTATTATGCATATAGATTTCTATCAGGGACAACCTGCTTTTCGTTTGTTTTTGAATCATGAATATTTTATAAACGGGACTCAAGGCAATATTTGCAATAATTTAGGATTGCCAATACTGATCACGAATGGAATGGAGGTTTTGAGTTGGGATGGAACCAGGGTTATCGAAAAGATAGCATATGACAGTGAATCATCAAGCTATTGGAACTATTGGTATGAGGACGATTTTGATGTTGTTCAGGGTTTTCCTCAACCCAATGGTGCGCTAATTTTACCAGTGCCAAACAGGGAGGATGAATATTCTATTATATGCCACAACGCAGAAATTCACCCTCCCGGTTATTGGCAGGCTTCTCGATATTTAGAATCCCGCGTTCATTTGAATAAAGATTCCACCTTCAACATTCTTTACATAGATAAACTTGCATTACCTCGGCATAAATGGTTTACTGGTACAATATCAGCGGTGAGACATGCCAATGGAAGGGATTGGTGGGTGATAGTTTTTGAAGAGAATTCACCCCGATATTATTCGATGCTCCTGACTGAGGATGGAATCAATGTACATCATGAGGGTAAAGTAGATTCAATAGTACTGGAAGGGATTGGTCAGGCTGTTTTTTCCAGCCAGGGCAATTTTATGGCGCGCATGGATGCTATTACACTAGAAGAAGATGGACAGTTTATAACCCTTTATAGTTTTGATCGATGTGAAGGTACGTTAGAACGCATCTCCACCTTTCAAGAGGATGGAGGGTTTTTTACAGGTGTGGCGTTTTCTCCTTCTGAACGATTTTTATACGCAGACAACAATTTGAAGCTATGGCAATGGGACCTATTAGCCGATGACATAGCAGCCTCTCAGGTATTGGTTGATACCTTTGACGGATTTATTTCCCCAGGATGGTTTGGAACTTACTTTGCACCAATGGTAAATGCACCAGACGGAAGAATTTACATTATTCCCAATTCTGGGGGCAGCAAATATTTTCATGTCATTGACCGACCCGACCTTCCTGCACCGGATTGCAGATTTTTACAGCATCATATTGAGCTTCCGGCGTGGAATGGTAGAACAGCTCCCAATATTCCAAATTTCAGATTAGGTCCATTGGATGATACTGTCTGCGACACGTTGAATCTTGATAATCATCCGGTAGCGTGGTGGCGATATGAGCCTGATGTTGATTTTTACTGGCAGACCATCCGGTTTGTAGATCTTTCTTTTTTTAACCCGGAGACATGGCAGTGGGATTTTGGTGATGGGTTTACAAGTGAGGAACCCAGTCCAGTCAATACATTTTCTCCCGGCTTCTATGAAGTCTGCCTAACTGTATCTAATTCGTTTTCATCAGACACGATGTGTCAATGGATTGAAATTTTGACTACTGAGGTAAAGCAAGTCGTTGATCAATTGCCTGACCTTTCCGTAAATCCAAATCCCTTCAAAGATGAATTGATCATCCAATCCCGAAGCGGAAATCAAAGGTTGGTTGATTTGTCTTTATATGACGTCCATGGTAAGTTAGTTTTTAAGGGCGCTGAAACACCTGTACCTATCACCATAAATATGCCTTCATTGATTCCAGGAATTTATTATTGCTCTATCAAAGAGCGAGATGGTGAGCAGTATGGTTGGAAGTTGGTTAAAATGTAGGAAGTGGCTCATTGCAATCAAATTGAGAAATAATCTAAACGGTGACACATCCAATGGATTATTGTAAAAGTAAACTTGCGAGTAGGAATATTCCTTATCCATAACCGCCTTCGCCTTCCCTTTAGCCACCGCCTCCGTCTTTTTCCTACCTTTACAACATGGATTTTATACTGAATGAAGACCAGCAGGCTGTAAAGGAAGCTGCACGTGATTTTGCGCAAAATCAGCTCCTTCCAGGGGTAATCGATAGAGACAGGGATATGATCTACCCAACAGATCAAGTGAAGATGATGGGAGAAATGGGATTTCTGGGGATGATGGTCAGCCCTGAATACGATGGAGGTGGAATGGACACCCTCAGCTACGTCCTGGCGATGGAAGAAATCTCCAAGATCGATGCCAGCTGCTCCGTGATCATGTCAGTCAACAATTCCCTGGTGTGCTGGGGACTTGAAAAGTATGGTAACGAAGATCAGAAACAACGCTATCTAAGCAGGCTTGCCACAGGTGAGATTATCGGGGCTTTCTGCCTCTCCGAACCAGAAGCAGGAAGCGATGCCACCAGTCAGCGTACCATCGCAGAAGATAAAGGCGACCATTACCTTGTCAATGGTACTAAAAACTGGATCACAAACGGGGGTAAATCCGCTATTCATCTCGTGATGGCCCAGAGCCACAGGGAACTCAAGCATAAAGGGATCAACACCCTGATCATCGAAAAGGCATATCCAGGGGTATCGATAGGCGTGAAGGAAGATAAAATGGGCATACGTGCATCGGATACCCACTCCATTATGTACAGTGATGTTAAAGTAGGAAAAGAAAACCGCATCGGCGAGGATGGCTTTGGATTTAAGTTTGCCATGTCCACACTTGATGGTGGTCGTATCGGTATAGCTGCACAGGCATTGGGTATCGCTGCAGGGGCCTACGAACTGGCGTTGAAATACGCACAGGAGCGCACTACGTTTGGAAAACCGATCATGACGCATCAGGCCATCTCTTTTAAATTGGCTGATATGGCTACTGAAATCGAAGCGGCCAGATTGTTGGTCTATCGTGCAGCCCGAATGAAAGACCTTGGCATGGACTTCGGTACCGCTGCTGCTATGGCAAAACTCTTTGCTTCGGAGGTTGCTATGAAAACGACCATTGAAGCCGTGCAAATCCATGGAGGATATGGCTACGTAAAGGAGTATCATGTAGAGCGTCTGATGCGTGATGCTAAAATCACCCAGATCTATGAAGGTACAAGTGAGATTCAGCGCCTGGTGATTTCCAGAGCGGTATTGAAAGGTGATCTATACCAGCCAATGCAGAATGAGCTTCAGAAAGCATAAGGCATAGCGATCTGATTCCACCTAAATCTGAAAATCTTACCACATGAAGGGATCACTTCATCTTGCAACAGTGACAGGTATCCCTGTAAAGATCCATTGGACCTTTGGATTGCTCCTGCTGTGGGTTGCCTACGAAACTAATCAGGCAGGTAACGGGCTAACGTTTGTGCTTATTTCCATTGGTATCGTCCTGAGTGTTTTTCTCTGTGTGATTTTGCATGAATTTGGGCACGCTTTAGCTGCCAGGAAGTTTGGTGTCAAAACGTTTGACATCATGATGACACCTATAGGGGGTATTGCCCGCCTGGAACGGATGCCTGAAGGAAGAGGACAGGAATTTTGGGTAGCCCTGGCGGGACCAGTAGTCAATTTTGTGATCGTAGGTTTGATCTGGATTGGATACATCCTGATCAAGGGGGAGACTTTTCCGATTTTTTCGTTGGCTTTCTGGGATTTCGAAAAAGCGGATTCCTATTTTAAAGTCATCATGCTGGCCAATGGATATCTCGGGACTTTTAACCTACTTCCTGCTTTCCCTATGGATGGTGGGAGAATGTTACGCAGCCTGCTTTCCCTTAAACTGGACAGGACAAAAGCAACACAGATAGCTTCCTACACAGGCCAGGCGATTGCGTTGATGATGTTTGGTCTCGGCATTTACCGTGGTCAGCCGACATTGACCCTGATAGGAGTTTTTATCTTTTTTGCTGCGCGTCAGGAATATCAGGCCCTGGTTCGTCAGACCAGAATGAACACACTCAAGGTGGTCAGTATAATGGAGCCTTTGCAACACCTTTTGTTTACAGGCCAACGTATGGAAATGGCCCGCGAATTGGCTAAAGATCAGAAAGAATCAAGTTTTATAGTTTGGTCAAGGCCTGGAATCCCGGCAGGTTATATCCCTCGTGACCGGTTGCTTGGCAATCCACCACCTCTTCCTGATAGTCTTATTGATGCATGGATCATCCCTACACCCTATGCGGTGCCGCCTGAGATGACTGCCGGTCAGTTATACAATCTGATGCAACATCATAAGCTTCCGGTTGTGCTGGTATTTGATCAGATCAACTATATAGGAGCGGTGCATTGGGAACAGGTCGTGGCCCTCACGAAGGCGTGAGAGGTGTAAGACAGTGAGACTGTGAGAGAGTGAGAAGGGTCAGACGTCAGACGTCAGACGTGAGTCGTAAGTCGTAAGTCGTAAGTCGTCAGTCGTGAAAAGTGAGTCGTGAGATGTGAAACGATTTCTGCCCCTTTGCGCCCTATACCC